>JAJRVW010000197.1 GCA_024277115.1 Calditrichota bacterium | reverse complement strand
TCCCGCTCGGTTTGAGGCAATAAGGAATACGAATCGAGTGTGGCATCGGGCGCCGCAACGATTTGATCTAATAAAAACTGGAAATGACCGATAAACCTCTTTATCGTGCCACGCTCAAAAAGATCGGTGTTGTATTCCAATTGTCCCCGTAGTTCACCAAAGCGTTCTACCATTGTCAACGTCATGTCAAACTTTGAGGTGCCGCTATCCATATTAAAGGGGGTTACTTCTATTCCAGGGATATTTATAGTTTCAAAATTTGAATCCTGCATGGTAAACATTACCTGGAATAATGGCGAGTGGCTCAGGTTTCTGTCAGGTTCAATTACATCTACAATTTTTTCAAATGGGATATCCTGGTGGTCAAACGCTTCCATGGCTGTCGCGCTTACATTGCCAAGGATATGGTTAAATGTATTGCTTATATAAACCATATCACGCATAACTAATGTATTTACAAAAAAACCAATCAGGTTCTCCACTTCATTTCGCATACGTCCGGCAATAGGTGTGCCGATTGAAATATCATTTTGATTTGAATAACGGAAAAGAAGAACTTTAAATGCGGCCAATAAAACCATAAAAATGGTAGAACTATTCTTATAACCAAGTTCCATGATTTTTTCACTAAGGTCCTTGGGTAATTTAAAAACCCAGGTATTACCGGAAAATGTTTGAGTTGCCCTGCGCGCTTTATCCGTTGGAAGCTCTAACAGAGGTGCAGCATTGTAAAGTTTGTTTTTCCAATAATCCAATTGTTTATCCAGCTTTTTTTCTGAAAGCCATGCACGTTGCCAGGCAGCATAATCTACATATTGTATTGGGAGTACAGGCAGGTTTGCCTTAGTTCCTTGTGAAGCGGCGATATAGTTTTCAACAATTTCTCTGAAGAATAAATTGATTGACCATCCATCAGATATAATATGGTGCATCACAATTGTGAATACATAAGAATCCAGCCCTGTTTTAATGAGATGGGTCCGAAGCAGTGGCCCTTTACTTAAATTAAATGGCCTGGAAGCTTCAACTTTGGCAAAGTTGTTTAATTTATCATTAAGTACATCGCCCTGCAGGTGGGATAAGTCAATGATCTCCAGTTTTACTTTAGATTCTTTAAGGATTATTAGCCTGGACTTTCCAATCGCATCGGTGCCAAAAAGAGTTCTTAAGCTCTCATGGCGTTTAATGGCATAATCCAGACACTTCTGAAAAAGAACAGCATCTATTTGTCCCTTTAACCGGATCCCCCCGGGGATATTATATTGAGGGCTGCCATTTTCTAATTGATCTATAAACCACAATCTTTCTTGCGCAAAAGAAAGGGGCAGTTCTTTGTTGCGGTCTATAGTTTCAATTTTTTGCAGGGTTGTTTCTAAGGGTTTTCCTGTAATGTTTTTTTCTACAGGATAGTCAAATTCCTTAGCAATTTTCCAGGCCTCGTCGCTTAAAAAATCAGTTTGGTGCAAGCGCCGCCATTTATTGGCCACTGCAGAATTAATACCGGAATGCAGATAAAACTTGAAATCACCCACCATTTGCGAGTTGCTGTGTGCACCGTTGGTCATTTTGTCGCCTGCATAGGGTTCTAACATTCCATCTTCAAACGGGATATTGAGAAAAGAACACAACCTACGCATTTCTTCACCCGGGTTAACCAATATATTTTCAAAATGGAGTATTGTTTTTCGCTGGGAGGGGATCGTATCCAGAAAGTTATTGATATTTTGATGGCTTACAATCCAAACGAGTTCGGCTAACTGTCTTCGTGTAAAAGGGTGTTTATAACGAAAGAAATTTTGATCGAGTTCTGCTTCGATAAAAGAATAAACCATCGCATAAGGATGCCGTAATAAATGAATATAAACAGCATCTTTAAAATCACTTTCTGCCCGGTCGAGAATATTACGGTCTAATGGATAGGAAGGTGTCTTATCTACTAAAATGCGATCACCTAGTAGCGCCTGCATTTCTGCATAAAATTGTTTGGAACTGATATCTTGTTTTTCGTAGGCATCCATCATTTTAACGGCTTCGTCAACAGAACAATTGTTTAGCTCCATAAGGGCGCGTTGCGTTGCTTCCAGCCAAATGTTTAACCCGGTATCCCTAAAGGTTTTGTTCCGTTCACGTATTGTATTGAAAGCCAGTAAATCCAGCTCTGGCGGGGAAAATAAATGTTTATTGCCCGCCAGCATTATCCTGAGTAGGGTAGAGCCTGAGCGGGGAGGCGATAAAATAAAAAGGGCCTTTTTATTCTGTTCTGTACTTTTAAATTTTGGGTCAGGTTCGCTTAAGGGCACTATTATTTTACGTAGTTTGGTTATATCGTTTTGGCTGATTTTTGCAGATGAACCAACTATGTCATAATTTTTATTCTTAGATTTTTTGTTTCCAATACTTCCTGCTTCGCGGATAACATCTTCGGCAAAGTATTCCTCGGCAAAATTTGCTAAATCTTCGATAACGGGGGCTTTAAAAATCATCCCAATATGTAAGGTTTTTTGGACTTTTTCCTGCAAGCGGTTTATAAGCGTCGCTGCTTTAAGCGAGTTACCGCCCAACTCAAAAAAGTTGTCCTTAATCCCAACTTTTTCGATACCTAAAATATCTTCGATTGTTTCAACCAGGAACGTCTCAAGTTTGTTAGATGGGGCGACGTAGCTTTTTTTTGTTTCGGGACGATCATTACCGGGGACGGGGAGTGCTTTTCGGTTGATTTTGCCATTAGCTGTAAGTGGAAATGACCCGATTGCAATATAATGATTCGGGACCATATAATCCGGTAAAATAACGGCAAGCTCTTTTCTTATCTTGTTTATTTCCGGAATGTTTTTACAAACGAGGTAGGCCACTAGTGCTAAATCTCCTGCCTTGCCTTGCCATGCTAAAACAAGGGAATCTTTGACACCCATTTTTTTGGTACTTTTATTGATGGCCATTTCGATCTCGCCCAGTTCAATACGAAAACCTCTTAATTTTATTTGATGGTCGATCCGGCCTAAAAAATCAATATTGCCGTCATTTAAAAAACGTACCAAATCACCGGTTTTATATAAACGCCCTCCTTCTATCCCAGAAAACGGATCGGGGATGAATTTCTCCGCAGTAAGGTCTGGCCGGTTATGATAGGCCCGGGCCAGTTGGATACCCCCGATATAAAGTTCGCCGGGCACACCAACAGGAACAGGGTTATGCATAGGATCCAGAATGTAGATTTGTGTATTGGCGATTGTTTTTCCAATGGGCACAGAATGCATCTTTTCTTTTTTCCTGCACAGCCAATGGGTCACGTCAACCGCGGCTTCGGTGGGGCCGTATAAATTATGAAGTTGGGCAGGGTGGCGTTCAAGGAAATGGTTTTGCACGTCTGTACCCAAAGCCTCACCGCTACAAATAACACGTTTTAGGGACAAGCATTTTGTAAATGCAGGATATTCGATAAATACCTGAAGCATCGGTGGTACAAAATGTATTGTGGTTATTTTTTCTTCTTGGATGAGTTTACATAAGTAAGCTGTATCTTTATGGCCCTCAGGCTCTACAATCACTAACCTTGAGCCAAAAAGTAGAGGCCAAAAAAACTCCCAAACCGAAACATCAAAACTAAAAGGGGTTTTTTGTAAAATAACATCTTCAGCATTTATTTTAAAGGTTTCCTGCATCCAAAACAGCCGATTTAGAATGGCCTTATGTTCGATAAGCACACCTTTGGGGGTGCCTGTGGACCCGGATGTATAAATCATGTAAGCGGCTGTACTGGAACACGCAACTGTTGTAACCGGCTTGGTGCCTGGTAGATTATTTATAGTGGATTCAAGTTCATCAACAGCTAAAATTGTAGCTTTATTTTTAGGAAGCAACTCTTTTAAATCCTTGAGGGTAAAGATAAATTGCAGAAATGTATCGTTGATCATAAACCGGATTCGTTCAGCCGGATAGCTGGGGTCGAGTGGAAGATAAGCACCCCCAGCTTTTTGAATGGCATACATGGCAATAATCATCTCAAAAGAACGGGTCATAAACAGGCCAACAAGTTCATCCTGTTTTAGTCCATTCTTAATTAGATATGTTGCCAGACGGTTTGCCCGCTCATTTAGCTCTCTGTAGCTGATTGTTTTATCTTTGAAAGTAAGTGCAGGGGCGTTTGGAGTTTTTGCGGCCTGTTCTTCAAAACGCTCCATTAAGTTGTTATACTCCTGATAGGCTGTTTTGGTCTCATTCCAGTGACGGACAATCTTATCTGTTTCTTGTGCATCCATAATCGCCAATTGGTTTATGGACACATCAGGATAAGCTACTATATTCTCCAGTAAATGTGTAAAGTGCTTACAAAAACGGATTATGGTCTCAGCCGAAAAAATATCTGTGTTATATTCCAATGCACCTGTTATTTCTTCCGTGCCGTCTTCCATCATCATTAAAAGGTCAAATTTTGAGGTATGGTTTTCGAAAGGGATCGCTTCCAGGCTTACGTTACCAAATGTCAGGCTGGCCAAGGCATCGCCCTGCAACTCAAACATTGTCTGAAAAAAGGGAGAATGACTTAAATCTCGATTGGGCAAAAGAGTTTCTACAAGACGTTCAAAGGGGATGTCCTGATTATCATAAGCTTCCAACAAGTTGTGTTTGGTTTTTTGCAGGATTTTTTTAAAGGATAATATAGGGTCTGTTTGGGCCCGTAAAACCAAGGTGTTTACAAAAAAACCCACCAAGTTCTCAATCTCTTTTTTATTGCGGTTGGCAATGGGCAGGCCAATACCAAAATCGTCCTGATTGGTGTATTTGTACAGCAAAACCTGATAAGCTGAAATTAAGGTAATAAAAAGTGTAGCCCCTTGCGATTGGCTAAGTTTTTTAATTTTATCACTTAAGTCCCTGCCAAGTCCAAAATGATAGTGTGCGCCATTATATGTTTGTTCTGCCGGACGTTTATTATCGATAGGCAGTTCCAAAGTATCGGGCATTCCATTCAATTTATCCTGCCAATAAGTAAGTTGTTGTTTTTGTTTTGGCGATCCTGCTTGCTGTTTTTGCCAATATGCATAATCGGCATATTGTATTGTTAATGCTTCGAGATCAACGGGTTTATTATTTATAATCCCATCATAGTATCTACCGGTCTCATTAAGTAAAATCGGGCTGGACCAACCGTCGGCAATAATATGGTGCATGGTTAAAATGAGCACATGTTGCCGATCACCATGCTTTATAATCTTTGCACGGATCAAAGGGGTTTTAGTTAAATCAAAAGGCCGGCGGGCATCTTTTTCGATTTCTTTTAAAACAAACGCGTCAATACCCTGTCGTTGATTTTTATCATATACTTCCAGTGGTATTTTAATTTCCAGACTACTTGCAATTTTTTGTAATGGCGCACCATTCTTTGTAACAAAACAGGAGCGTAAAACTTCATGGCGTGCAATCACTTTATTGAGACTGTCAGCAAATATTGAAGGTTTGAAATCGCCTGTAATCCGGATTGCCGAAGTTATGTTATAAAAAGCATTATTTGGCGCAAGTTGGTCAAAAAACCATAAACGCTCTTGTGCCGAGGAAAGTGGAAAAAGAGTTTTATCGCTTCGGGGTGAAATTATATTATTAGGTGTTGCAGTACTTTTCTTTTTTAATTTTTTGCGCAAAAGCTCAAGTTGTTCCGGGGTAAGGTTGTTAAGCTTTTTCGATATCTGGGTCATATTCTTCTTTAATTTTAATTTCTGTGCTATTCCGGTATAGTAGAGTGTTTAAATCAAAAACAGGCTATTCTTCGAGCATGCGTTTTATGTCTTCTTCCGATAACCCTTCAAGCTCATCGAGCATGTTGTTGAGCTCGTCTTCATCGGTACCTTCAATTTGCGCTTCGGTAATGGCCACGGCTATGCCCCCAACTGTTGGTGCTTCGAACAAGGCGCGTAATGGTATTTCTATATCAAGTTTTTCCCTGATCAAGGAGATGACAAGGGTGCCAAGCATAGAATGGCCTCCCAGTTCAAAGAAATTATCATGAACGCCAACTTTGTCTACTTTTAATACATCCGATACAATTTCAGCCAGTATTTTTTCTGTTTCTGTCCTTGGTGCAACAAATTCTGTAGCCAGTTGTGAACGTATATCATCTGGAATTGGCAAACTATTTTTATTGATTTTTCCACTTGGCATAAGCGGAAATTCAGTCAGTTGAATAAAAACAGACGGAACCATAAATCCGGGCAGGGTTTTTATGGCAAAAGCGCGAACATCTGATATGGCAGGTGTTGCCCCAGGTTGTGGAATAAAATAAGCAAATAAGTTTTTTTCACCCGACACATCAATATTGGGTACAACAAGTATCTCTTTTATTTCATCATGTTTTAAAAGGGCCGATTCAATTTCGCCCGGTTCGATCCTAAATCCACGAATTTTAAGTTGGTTGTCCACACGCCCAAGAAATTCCAAATTTCCATCATGGGTAAATCGTACTTTATCACCGGTTTTATACATTTTTTCATTGGAAGCGCTAAAAGGGTTCTTAATAAACTTTTCACGGCTCTCTTTATCAAGATTGTGATAGCCAATGGCCAGTGCGCTGCCTGCGATATGTAGTTCACCGGCAAACCCAAAAGGAACAAGTGCCTCTTTTTTATCTAAAATGTAAAATTTCCGGTTGGCACATGGCCTGCCAATAGGGATACTTCCATACGGTTTTTCACTGATAATTTTGGGGGTTATTTCAAAAGAAGCTGCTGTAATGACCGCTTCAGTTGGCCCGTACATATTAAAAAGGCGTGTATGGGCTAAAGGTGTAGTGTACCACTTCTCCAAAGTTTCGTATTTCATTACATCGCCACCGATAAGAACGCGTTCAACCGCATGATTATACGTATTTTCTTTTTGTTCTTCCGATGATAAAAAGTCTGTCAACTGGTTCCAATAAGCTGTAGGCAGGTTTATTAAATTTAAATCATATTTTTGGACATAATGCATAAATTTTGCTACAGGCCAAACGTCATCATCGCGTAAAACAAGCGTTGCGCCACTTATCAGGGTTGGTAAAATTTGCTCCAACGATGCGTCAAAATTGAGGGCGGCGAATTGCAGTACCTTTTTATTTGGGGCAAGCTCAAATTGTCCGGCCATATCCACGCAGTGATCGGCAATTGTTTTATTGGCAACCAAAACGCCTTTGGGATTCCCGGTTGAACCGGATGTATAAATAATGTAAGCGGGATGCTCGGCTTCGGCTAAGTTTACTGTTTTAGAGCTATCAGGAATATTTTTAAACAGAATGGGCTCTTTTACATTTAAACCGGAAAGTTTTTCAATAGTATCTTTTACTAAAAGCCGTTTGCAGCCACTATCCTCAATCATATATTGCAGCCGCTCTTGTGGATAGCTGGGATCTAACGGCAAATATGTGGCGCCAGCCTTTATAACGCCAAGCATGCCATAAATCATTTCTGCCGAGCGGTTGGCCAATACACCAATAACTTCACCCGGTTCAATCTTCTTTTCATCTACCAGGTATGCGGCAATTGCATTGGCTTTTTGCAGCAGGGCGGCATAACTAAATGTTAAATCGTCAATAATAAGAGCGGCACTTGAAGTGTTTTGATTAATATGCCTCTCAATCATCTCAGGGATTAACTCAGATGCAGTTGATTCCCTTTTGCTTAAAGCCCATTCTCCCAGCAAAGTTTTACGGTCCACTTCTTCCAATAAGTTTATGGCAGAAACCTTTTGCTTTGGATCGTTTAGCAACTGTTCTAAAATAATATTAAAATGGCCAACCATCTGTGCGATTGTCTCTGCTTTAAATAAATCCGTGTTAAATTCAACCTTGCCATTAAGCATGTCGCCATTTTCTGTGAAACTAAAGATTAGATCAAACTTAGACGTTTTATTGTCTATGTCGACCAAGCTTAACTCTAAACCCGGTAATTTTAAGGTTTCAACGGGGGCATTATTCAGGACAAACATAACCTGGAAAAGCGGTGTATGGCTCATATCTCGCTTGGGGTCAAGTTTTTCGACCAATGTCTCGAAAGGTAAATCCTGATGATCGATGGCCCCGATAACTGTTTCTTTAACACGGTTTAACAGTTCTGAAAAAGTAGGGTTGTTTGATAAATCTGCACGTAATACCAACGTGTTTATAAAGAAACCAATAAGGCTTTCTGTTTCACTGCGGTTACGGTTGGCGATGGGCGAGCCAATACAAAAATCATCTTGCCCGGATGTGTATTTATTCAACAAAACCTGGAACGTGGCCAATAGAGCCATAAATGGCGTAATATCGGCTTCTTCGCAAAGTTTTCTAAGTTTTTTTACAGATTCTTTACTTAAATCAAAAAGTTTATAATCACCATTAAAGGTTTGGATGGCAGGTCGGGGAAAATCGGTTGGTAGTTCTAAAACAGGTGGGATTCCGGCTAGTTGGTTTTCCCAAAATTCAAGTTGGTTTTGCAATGTTTTTCCGCTTAACCATTTTCTTTGCCAGGTTGCAAAATCGGCATATTGGATGGGTAGAGGTGCGAGTGATAATTCTTCACCTTTGGCCAGGGCTGGATAGAGCTGCATAATTTCCTGAATTAATATGCCGGTAGACCAGTTATCGGAAACGATGTGGTGCAGTGTCAGAATAATAATGTTGTCATCTTGCGCTATACGAATTTGTTTTGCACGTAAAAGTGGGCCGTTTTCCAAGTCAAATGGCAGGATTGATTCATTAATAATTTCTGCCTTAAGGGTATTTTCGTCGGTAGCATCGACTCTATTTATTTCAGGTACAAAGGCATCATGGATAATTTGCGTCGGCTCATTATTTTTACTACCAAAAGTTGTTCGTAAAACTTCGTGTCTTTTAATAATCTCAATCAATGTGTTTTTTAAAGCTGCTTCATCAAGCCGGCCTTTCATACGAATGGGCGAACAAATATTATAAAGCGGGCTTCCGGGTTCCAATTGGTCTAAAAACCAAAGCCGTTGTTGCGAATAAGATAATGGAAAACTTTTTACCTCGCGCGATACGGGAATAATGGCCATCTGAGAAAGATCGACACCTTGCTCCAAAAGCATCATTTCAAGCACTTCGCGTTTTTCCGGTGGTAAGTTTGCAATTTGTTTATAAATATCACTCATTTCATTCCTAATAAAATCAAGATTATAGAAAGCAGGGCTGCTTATTAATTCTTTTTATTTTTTGCGTCTTGTAGTTTTGTTTTAATTTGTTCATCAGACATATTCTCTATTTTGCTGAGCATATCGGCAAGAAGGTCTTGACCGGGTGTTTTTTCCTGCTTTTGTTCATCAATAATTTTTGAAACACCTGAAATTGTCGGATCTTCAAACAAAACACGGATAGGAAGCTCCACCTGGAATTTTTGACGAAGCTGGGCTATCAGTTGTGTACCTAAAAGTGAATTCCCTCCCAGGTCAAAGAAATCATCATTTACTCCAATTTTACCGATGCCGAGCAACCTTTGCCAAGTTTGGCTAATTTCTTTTTCAAGATCGGTATTAGGCTCAATGTAAGGGGTTGGCAGGTTCGGACGGTCATGTTTAAGCTGATTAGGATCAAAATTATCCTCGTTACCCTGTTTTCTGCCTACAAGCCATTTTTTTATACGACGTTCTAGGTTGCCCGTGGAAACAACGATACGCGGGCTGATAATACTGCCAAGAAGCTTAACCAGAACCTCTATACCTTCTTCGGGGTAAATGGAGTAATCGGTAATATTCGTGCTGCCTTTTCTGCCCTCGGCTGCTTCAAAACGCCATCCATCCCAATTAACACAGAGCCAATTTTGCTTCTCACTTTGTTTAGCCTGGCAAAAGGCATCAAGGTAATGATTAGCGGCAGAATAGGCCGTAAAGCCTAACCCACCCAGGACGGTTGATAGGGAAGATTGTAAAATAACAAAATCTAAGTTTTTACCTTGAAGGACTTTATCCAGTGTTTTGGTTGCTTCAAGTTTAGAGTGGAGTTGGGAGTCAAGGTCTTCCTTTGTTACCTGGGAAACCAATCCAACCATACTTTCGCCCAATGTACCCGCAGCATGGATTACGCCGTTAAGATTATTAAATTCTGAATAAATATACTCAATTAATTTTTGCATTTCCGATGTGTTTGCCGCATCTATAGAAAATATTTTTAAGGTATTGGCGGATTTCTCAATCTCTAAAAGCTGGCCTATACGGTACCATGTCACATCCTTCGTGTTCTGACTATGATACGTCTGCCATTCCGATTTTTCCGGTACGGTAGATCGGTTTACCAAAATCAGATTGGCGTGATATTTATCTGCAAGAAACCTGGCAAAAGTTAAGCCGATCCGTCCAAGGCCACCTGTTATCAGGTAAGTCCCTTTCTCTCTTAGCTTTACATTGCCGTTTTCTGTTCTGTCAATCTTGTTATAAAAACTGACCCAGCGATGTCGGCCACGATAGGCAACGGAGTATTCTCTTTCGGGTTGTATACTTTCTTGAAGGATAAAATCTGCATATAAACCGACGTGCTTTATATTTACACTCTCAAGGTCAATGGTTCTGCAAATTAAATTTGACAACTCCTGTGGCATTACCCGGCATGGCCCAAGGATAATGGCATTGTCGGGTTTTAAGTTTTCACTTCCGGTAATTTCTTGTATACATTCGGTCACAACCAATAATTGCATTTCTTTTTCAGGCGCGTTTTGTTCTATTGCAGAGGCAAGGTGTGTAAGGCAAAAAAAGTTTTTATCACTTGCCGCTAGGTTTATCTTCGATTCCCTCTCTGTAATACCCCACAAGTAGAGGATGTTTTCGGGAAGTATATTCTGAGTTTTTAGGGAAGCAAAAAGCGTATGGTAGTCATCTCTTGAAGAGGGATTGATCTCAAAATTTTGTTTTGGTTTTTCAGAATAGTTTGTTGCCGGGCTAACAAAAACAGACTGAATATTTCGTTTATCTAAATTTGCTTTAATTGTTTCGGATAAATCACCATTCATCACAAAAACAAGCCATTTTTTATCTACTTCAAGGTTTTGTATCCGGTTAAAATCGGCCTGTTTCCAGGAAGGCGCATAAAGCCACTTATCTGTACTTTTTAATTTATTATCATTCTCGGAGTTATCTGAAACCTGAAAAGCCTGCGTACCATCGCCATACCAAAACCGTTTTCTGTCAAATGCATAAGAGGGTAAGGGGATCCGTTTTCTGTTTTGCCCGCCATAACGTTTTTCATTATCAAATTCGGCGCCGGCAAGCCACAAGCGACCAATGGTATTTAGTAAAAAGCTCCGGTCATTTTGATTATCCTGAGGATGGCGCAAAGAAGAAAGGATGATCCGTTCTAAGCTGTTTTCAGGATGCCGCGTTGCAAGTGATGCCAATGTTTTTCCAGGCCCTACTTCCAGCAAAATGGTTTCAGTGTTTTCAAACAGGTACGAAAGGTTATCTGTAAAGCGTACTGTGCTACGGAGATGTTTGGCATAATAGGCAGGGTCCGTAGCTTCCTCTACTTTAATCCATGTGCCGCTTAAATTGGAGAGGTATGGAATTTCAGGATTTGTAAGTTTAAACCCTGCTACAAATTTTGTAAAAGTTTCAAGTATCGGTTCCATCATTTTGGAATGGAAAGCATGGGAAGTATGTAGCTTGCGAAACTCGACAGACTTTTCTTTTAAAACGGATTCCAATTTTTCAATCGCTTCAAAAGTACCGGAAATAACCGATGAACCTTTACTGTTTATTGCAGCGATAGACAAATTGGATGTGATAAATTCTGTCAGTTGATGTTCCTCAAGGTTTACACTTAGCATGGCCCCACCGGGCATACTTTGCATTAAACGGCCACGCTCGGCAACAATTTTTAATCCGTCTTCAAGGGAAAATACACCGGAAAGGCAAGCGGCCACATATTCACCGATGGAGTGGCCAAGCATGGCAACCGGTTCAATTCCCAGTTCAGTCCAAAATTTTGCCAATGCATATTCAACCACAAAAAGGGCGGGTTGGGTAAACGCCGTTTTATTTATGTCAGAAAACCCCTCAGAGAAAAGAATTTCGCGTATGTCACAGTTAATGATGGGTGATAAAACGTCGGCGCAACAATCAATACTTTCTCTAAAAATTGGTTCTGTCTCATAAATCCCTTTTGCCATTTGGGTATACTGAGCACCCTGGCCACTAAACATAAATGCTACCTGAGGAACATCCGGCCTTTTTGCATGAAGGGCTTCAAAAATGCGTTTCGGGGTATTTTCAGCAATTACTTTGATGGCATCGTCTTTGTTTTCTGCAACAATAAATCGTCTCAAATTAAAAGGTTTTCTTCCTTCATCAAGCGTAAAAGCAATATCAGCAAAATTATAGGTTTCATTGTTTTGAAGAAAAGTTTTAAAATTTTGCATGTTGCCGTTTAAAGCATCTCCCGATTTTGCAGAGAAGAGAAGTAATTGCTGTTTTTCTTCCAGATTCTTTTTATGATTACCCGGCATTTCCTGAAGGACTACATGGGCATTTGTCCCACCAATCCCAAACGAGCTTACGCCCGCTGTTAATGGATAACCGGACGTGCGCCAGTCCTTTAGACTGTTATTCACATAAAAAGGGCTGTTCTTAAAATCAATTTTGGGGTTGGGTTTTTCATAATGTAGGCTGGCCGGGATTTGTTTATTTTTAAGGGCCAGCACTGTTTTTATAAAACCGGAAACACCAGCCGCAGCATCAAGATGGCCTATGTTTGTTTTTACCGAACCAATTCCACAGAACTGTTTTTTATCTGTTTCATTGGCAAACACCTGGCTTAACGCTGCAATTTCGATCGGATCACCAAGTTCGGTACCGGTACCATGCGCTTCGATATATGATATGTTTTCCGGGTTGACCCCTGCAATGGCCTGTGCCGTGGCAATTACATCGGCTTGGCCATCCACGCTTGGCGCTGTGTAGCCAACACGCATGGAGCCATCATTGTTATAGGCCGAGCCTTTTACCAAAGAGAGGATTGTATCGCCATCATTTAAAGCGTCTTCAACCCTTTTTAAAACTACAATCCCTGCGCCGCTCCCGCTAATGGTACCTGAAGAGTTGGCATCAAATGCACGGCACTGACCGTTTTTAGAGAGGATCATTCCTTCCTGGTACATATAGCCTTGTTTTTGAGGGATCGCAATAGAAACACCACCTGCAAGGGCCATGTCGCAGCTAAAGTTTTGCAAGTTTTGGCATGCAAGATGGATGGCTACAAGCGACGTGGAGCAAGCTGTCTGTACATCAATACTTGGGCCACGCAGGTTCATTTTATACGATGCACGGGTGGTCAAGAAATCTTTGTCATTGCCAATAGCAAGTTGGTAGCCTTCGGAACTATCCATAGTTCCTTTTTTCGAATTGAGGATTGAAAAAAGGTAAGTGTTCATGCTAACACCGGCAAATAGTCCAATCAGGCCTGGATATTTTTCAGGGTTATATCCGGCATTTTCTATAGCTTGCCAACATGTTTCTAAAAATATCCGGTGTTGCGGATCCATTATTTCAGCCTCGATGGGCGAAAAATCAAAAAATGAAGCATCGAATTTATCTGCACCATTAATTATGCCACGCGTCTTTATATAGTCTGGATTTTTTAAAAGTTCTGCCGGCAGCCCGGCTTTTAAAAGTTCTTCCTCAGTAAAATGTGTTACGCCCTCTTTGCCGGCTTTTAAAAGTGCCCAAAATGCATCAATATTTTCGGCTCCCGGGAAACGCCCTGCAAGGCCAACAACGGCAATATCCATTTCCATGTTTATATATTCGGACATAGTTTTCTTTCAGTGTTAAAAATAGCAATGTCATCATGATAATGGATCAGCATGACATTTGTTTTGAATTGATTTTATGGGCTTATTTAGCTCAACATATTTAATATCAGCGTTTTCTGTTCCTCAATCGTTTTTGTGCCATCTGTGTTGCTTCCCTTTGTTTAGCCGCACGATCCTGAGACTTTTTTACTGCTTCTTTTACAACTTCCGCACCGTTTTCCATCGATTTGGCAAAAGCGCTAATGGTTGGATAACGAAACATATCGACCACATTTATCTCTTTATCAAATACTTCTTTTATTTTTGTTTGTGCCTGTACAATACTTAGCGAATGTCCGCCCAATTCAAAAAGTTGTCGTTTACGCCAACCTGGTCAACGCTCAATACATCCTGCCAGATACCGACAAGTTTTTTCTCGGTTTCATTTCCGGCTTTTACAAATTGAGTTTTTTCTGCAACCGGGTTGGGCAGGGCGTTTTTATCGATTTTTCCGTTTCCGGTTATCGGGAATTTTTCCATTTTGATTATGAAAGAAGGTACCATATAATCGGGTAAAGTTTTTCTTAAATTAAACTTTATTTCTTCAGCAATAATCTCTTTTTTTGGGGTATTGGTAATTACATAGGCCGCAAGTTTCTTATCCCCTTTGCCGTGGGCAATTAATACACAATCTTTAATATCTTTCTCGGCTTTAATTGATTCTTCAATTTCGCCAAGTTCAATCCTGAATCCCCGTATTTTAACCTGGTGATCAATTCGATCAAGAAATTCTATATTTCCATCGGCCTGGTAGCGTACAAGATCGCCTGTTTGGTATAGCCGCGCACCTTCAACAGCGGAGAACGGATCGGGGACAAATTTTCGTGCTGTAAGCCCCGGACGTTTAAAATAACCTCTTGCCACACCGGTTCCGCCAATATATAATTCACCCGGTACGCCAATGGGGACAAGGTTCATCGAGCTGTCCAAAACATAAAGGCGTACATTATCAATTGCCTTGCCGATTGATATTTGTGAAAGATTTATGGCATTTTCAAAATGGTAACAGGTGGCACAAACGGTTGTTTCGGTTGGGCCATAAGCATTTATCATGTGGCGGCTCTCTGACCAGCGTTCTGCACTTGCAGGGCTTAAAGCTTCACCTGCGGAAATTACTGTTTCTAAAGTATCAAGGTTCTCAGGTGGCAAAACCCGTAGCACAGAAGGAGGAATTGTGGATGTTGTAATTTGGTTTTGCCTAATAAAATTTAATAGCTCGGTGCCCGATGCCAGGGTTTCCTGATCCACAATATAAAGGGTTGCGCCATTTAATAAAGTTGTGAAAATCTCGGATGCGGCAGCATCAAAACTTAAAGAAGCAAACTGTAAAAGCCGTACCCGGTAGTCAATCCGAAACTCTTTTGTTTGTGCACCGACAAGGTTGAATAATCCTTCATGCGTTAATAACACCCCTTTGGGTTTACCTGTGGAGCCCGAAGTATAAATAACATAGGCAAGGTTTTGTAAGTACATAGTTACATCTGGAGGTTCCGTCGCGCTAAATTCCTGCTGATTTAGTAAATCCTCAATAAAAAGTTTCTCACATGAGTTTTCCGGTAATTTATTTATAAGTTTTTTCTGGGTCAGTAAAGTTTGGTACCAGAATCTTTGATCATATATTTGATTCTGTCTAAAGGATAGGTTGGGTCCAATGGTAAATAGCCTGCTCCGGCCTTCAAAATACCCATAACACCAACAATCATATCAAGCGACCGCTCGGTGCTAATGGCGACAATTGAATCGACGTTAACACCATTGGCGATTAAAGCATTGGCGATTTTATTGGCCTGCTGGTTTAGCAAAGCGTAAGTTAGCGACTCTCCTTTATAAACAACTGCACGTTTTTCTGCATGTTTGCGTGCCATATTTTCAAATATTTTATGAACAGGCAGAACAGAACTATATACACGGTCAGTTTTATTCCATTCCGTTATGGTTTTTTCTTCTTCTTTAGATAATAGGTTTATTTTGTTGATTCTCTGTTCTGGGTTTTCCACAATTTGAGCAAGTAAAAATTGAAACCGGTTTAAGAAGTTAATGGCGGTTTCACGCGTAAATAATCCTGTGTTATATTGGAGCGACGCACCCATACCCGTTTCGAGCTCGGCCATAAGCAGGGTCATATCAAAAGGAACGACCCGGTCGTCAATTGCAATGGATTCCATTGTAATGTCCCCCAAGCGCATTTGTCCTACCCCTTCAGAAACAGAGGCGGCAGTCATCCCGCTATCGTGTAATAAATGTGCACGTTGGTACACAAACATCATTTGAAAAACGGGCGACCTGCTAGGGTCCCGATGCGGTTTTATTTTTTCAACAAGTAAATTGAATGGATAATCCTGGTGGTCAAGCGCATTAACAATGGTCGATTTAATAGCACTTAGATAGTTTAAGAAACTATTCTCACCCTCGATGTTGCTTCGGATAGCCACAGGGTTTACAAAATAGCCTAGAATTCCTGCATATTCTGGTTTAGTCCGGCCGGTGGTTGGTGTGCCAATAATTAAATCCGATTGCCCACTGTAACGAAACAAAAGGACTTTAAAGGCTGCCAGAAGCAATGTATACAATGTTGTTCCATTTTCCTCTGCAATCTTTTTTAGTTTGCCTGAGATAGCAGGATCAATTTTAATTGTTTCCGTTTGACCTTGATATGTCTGGATAGCCGGACGGGGGGTATCTGTTGGGAAATTTAAAATGGGCAACTCGCCAGAAAGTTGATCTTGCCAAAATTTAAAATGTTTTTCACCAAATGGCCCGGCTAATTGGCGGTTCATTTTTTTTGCAAACTGGGCAAAAGTGTAAGAAGGTTCTGGTAATTGAGGATTCTCCGACGCGGAATATAATTTATTCAGCTCGTCCATAAAAATAACAAAAGACCACATATCCGAGATTATATGATGGGCAACATAGAGGAAAACCTGACTGCCATCGGGACGTTTAAATAGCTTTATCTGGGTCAAGGGTTCTTTTTCAAGATCGAAAGTTTTGTTAATTTCAGTTTTAAGGTGCGTATGAAATTCAGAATTATCTAAATCACTAGTATCGCTTACTTCAAAAATGGAAGGGCCTTCTTTGTGTACAATTAGCTGTGCTTTGCCTTCCACGGTTTTAAAATTTGTCCGTAGCACTTCATGCCGCTGTACCATGATAGACATGGCAATGCGTAATTTTTCAATATCCAGGGCCGTGGGTACGCGTACCGCATAAACAAGATTGTATATGCTGGAAGCTGATAGTTGGTGCTGAAACCACATGGCTTGTTGCCCGTGCGACAATGAAGAAAGTTTCTTTTCGAGTTCAGGATCAATTTCTTCTTCAGTGTCTTCTTCAAAAACAGCGTTTAAACTAATTTGGATGAGGTCATCAATATTTGGCCCGGCTAAAAGGGCAGATATTTCTATCTCAATATTTAATGCCCGTTCAATATTGTTTTTTAACTCAATGGCCATAATAGAATCCATACCAAGCTGTGTAAAACTTTTTTGCAGGTCTATTTTGTTTCTGGGGATTCTTAAAACCTGGGATACTTCGGATAAAATGATCTCTTTAATTATTTTGCTTTGCTCTTCCGCAGATAAAGTCAGAAAATCATCTCGATTAAACCTATGCGCAGATTCGGGCTTTTCCTCTATTTGCTCTTCGGGCTCTATATTTTGTTTGTGGCCATTGATAGGGTCGGCCCAGAACCGTTCACGCTGAAAAGGGTAAGTTGGAAGTTCAAGTTTGTTACGGTTGAATCCAGCATCGAATTCTTTCCAGTCAAAATTAAATCCATTAACATATAGTTGGCCTAAGCTTGCTGTCAAGACATCCCAGTCTTTTTGTTTGCGGTTTAAGGATGGCAACCAAAAAATATTATCTGATGGAACGGAGTTGCGTCCCATGCCAATAAGTGCGGGGTGAGGGCCAACTTCCAAAAACAGGCTGCAGCCAAGTTCGTCCAGTGTTTTTATACCTTGCGTAAAACGTACAGCCTGCCGGATATGTTGTGCCCAATAAGCGGCATCAGGGGCCTGTTGGTGCAGTGTCCCGCTAATATTTGAGATTAGTGGAATTTTAGGTTTATTATATTCAATTTCACCGGCCACTTTTTCAAACTCAGATAAAATTGGCTCCATTAATGGTGAGTGAAATGCATGGGATACTTTAAGCAGGCGAAACTGAATCTTATCGGCTTCAACCTTTTTTAAAATTTCTTGGACTGCGTCTTTTTTTCCAGAAATTACGGTGTTTTTAGGGTCATTCATACCAGCGATTGATACGTCGCCGGTGTAATCTATTATATAACGGGAAACCGTTTGTTCATCTGCAAAGATCGCGGCCATATCGCCATCTTGTGGCAATGTATACATTAGTTTTCCACGCAGTGCAACTAGTTTTAATGCATCTTTAAGATTAAGTACGCCGCTAATACATGCGGCAACATATTCGCCGATGGAGTGGCCAATTAGATAGTCCGGTTTCATTCCCAAAGAAATCCACAACCTGGCAAGGGCATATTCTACCACAAAAAGGGCCGGTTGGGTATAGCGCGTTTGGTTAATCAGGTCTTTCGGGGAGTTAAAGATAATGTTTAAAATTGATTCTTAAAGATGCGGTTTCAGAATAGCATCACACTCATCTAAAATTATTTTAAACTTGGGTTGGGCCTGGTACAATCCTTTAGACATACCAATATATTGTGCACCTTGGCCTGTAAATAGAAATGCTTTTTTTCGCCCTGGCATTTGGCTTGTTTTGCCATAGGTGTAGGCAAAGTTCTCGATACCTTGTGCAAAATCGGCGCTCGTCTCAACAAATTCTGCTGCATTATGAAAAATTATGGATAAGCGGTACGCATCATGTAGCCTGCCATTATTGACCGTATAACAAAGGTCAGACAAATTGATTTGCATGTTTTGACGGACAAATTGTGAAAAACGTAAGGCTAAATCCTGTAAAGCTTTTTTTGATTTGGCAGAAATGCACAGAATATGTGTAGGACGCTCGGTACTATTGAGTTCAATTTTCTTTTCGGGGGCTTCCTGCAATATGATATGCGCGTTGGTTCCACCAAAACCAAAGGAGCTGGTTCCAGCAATTCGCTTTTTACCGTTTACTTTCCATTCGATAGTTTGCGTGGGGATTTTAAAGGGTGTTTCGTGAATGGGGATATGCGGATTTATTTTATTAAAGTGCAAATGCTTTGGGATTTGCTTGTTCTTAAGGATAAGTACGGTTTTAATCAATCCGGCAATGCCTGCGGCACCTTCCAGGTGACCAATATTGGTTTTAGCCGAACCAAGGTAACAAACATCCTCTTTTGAGCGGTTCTCATTTAATACATAATCCAGCGCTTGTACCTCGATTGGATCGCCCAGGATTGTACCCGTTCCATGTGCTTCTATATAACCGATATCTTCAGGTTTTATTTTTGCAAAAGTCATTGCATCTTTAATTACACGCTGTTGCGAAATAGCGTTAGGGGCGGTCAAGCCATTTGTGCGCCCATCCTGGTTTACAGCAGAACCACGAATTACAGCAAGGATGTTATCATTGTCTTTACGCGCGTCAGAAAGCCTTTTTAAAACGATCATTCCACAGCCTTCTCCCCGTACATAACCTTTGGCATCGGCATCAAAGGTACGGCAACGACCATCGGGCGCCAACATACCGGCAAGCGAAAAAGAGATACTATTTGCTGCAGAGAGCATAAGGGAAACACCACCACTAACAGCCATGTCTGCCTCGCCATTGCGCAAAGCCTGGCAGGCCAGATGAATTGCAACCAGTGAAGAGGAACAAGCAGTATCAACAGTAAAACTTGGTCCTTGTAAGTCGAGAAGATAGGAAATACGGTTGGCGGCAATACTTGTCGCGTTGCCACTTCCAAAGTAGGCATCAATACCTGAAAAGCCTTGGTTGTCCCTCTGAACCAGTCCATAATCATTAGAACAAATACCTACATAAACACCTGTACGGGATTTTGATATTTCTTTTGGACTTAACCCGGCATTTTCAAACGCTTCCCATGTAACCTCTAAAAGAAGGCGTTGTTGCGGGTCCATTTTTTCTGCTTCACGCGGTGAAATCCCAAAAAAGGCAGGATCGAACTGGTCGGCTTTTTGTTTTATAAAACCACCATAGCGTGTGATTATTTTTCCGCGTTTACCAGGCGAGCTATCATAATAGGCATCGATATCCCAGCGGTCTTTTGGTACTTCAGAAATGGCATCAACACCATCTGAAAGAAGTTGCCAATATTCTTCGTTATTATTGGCGCCCGGAAAACGGCTACTCATCCCTATAATGGCAATGGGCTCGCTCTTTTCTCGCTGAATCTTTTTGAGCTTGGCTTTCATATCTTCCAGTGCAAAAAGGGCGCGTTTCAGCGGTGATAAATTGTCAATCCGTTCATCATTTTTTGACATGAATTAATCCCAATAGAAAATACAGACCGTGTCAGAAAAAAAACTGACATTTAACCCCTCAAGTTAAAAGATCGATATTTTCATTATTCAAAGTTGTGATACAGTGTATAAAATCTGGTATATTTTGTTTTCTCGCTAAAAATTCTATCAATTTCTGGTTGTTTTACGCTTTAGAGGTCCTCCTCCTCGCTATCGTCTTCTTCAAGACTTTTTAACAGCAATGCTTCTGCTTCTTCATCCGAAAGTTCTTCGATTTCGGAAAGTGTTTCTTCTTTTTCAAAAACATCATTATCCATACTTTCTTCATCCGCTTTCGCCGCGCCTAATTTTAATACATCTTCAAGCAAATGCCCCGCCAATGCTTCGATGGTAGGGTAATTAAAAACCATTGTAGCCGGAAGGTTTTTGCCGACGCCCGAATCAATAGAGTTCTTTAATTCGATGGCCATCAACGAATCGAGCCCCAACGATTGAAGGGGTTGGGCAATATCCACACTGGTACTTGATTCCATGCCCAGCACGCGGACTGTTTGCTGTTTTAAAAACTCAATAATCATGTCAAAACGATTCTCAGCTTCTGCATCTTCAAGGTTTTTAAGAAACTCCGGTTTCTCAACCGGGCCTTTGGACGCGCTACTACCTGTGCCTGCAAAATCATCGTAAAAACGGGGTAGGGTGTCTCCGGGAAATTGTTTCAAAAATGCTTTCCACTGAATAGGCAGAACGCCAACCTGTGCCTTACCGGATTCAAGAATCCGCTCCATCATTTGTAAACCTTGTTCTGGCGAAATCATTCCCATCCCACCGGAATTTCTACGGCTCATATCCGTAACAGCAGCCATGCCGGAACTGCTCCACGGCCCCCAATTGATACTTGTTGCCGGTAGCCCCAGGCCGCGTCTGTAATAGGTGAGCGAATCCATAAACGCATTTGCCGCGGCATAATTACTTTGACCGGGCGATCCAAGCATGGAAGCGGCGGAGGAGAAATAGACCATAAAATCGAGGTTCATCTCTTTACTTAGATTGTGCAAGTTCCATGAACCGGTTATTTTAGGCGCCATGACTTTTTCAAAGCGCTCCCAATTTTGTTGCATAAGTACGCCATCATCCAATATACCTGCAGCATGAAAAATACCTTTGATTTCCGGTAAACTTTGCTGTGCTTTCTCAATCTCAGATGAGAGGGCAGAGAAATCGGCCACATCTGCGTTAACTACTTTTACAGTCACATCTTTAGCTGCAAAACCTTCAAGTACCGATTTAACTTCCACTGATGGCGCCCTGCGGCTCATAAGCATCAGGTTTTTTGCGCCTTTTCCAACAAGCCAGTTGGCCACGATCAAACCAAGTGCGCCGAGCCCGCCCGTAATTAAATAGGTGCCATCAATAAAGGACAATTCTTTGGTTTCATTTTCATTTTCTTCGATTTCATCTGCAAGTTCCTGGCGGATGACAACTTTACCGATATGTTTTGCCGCCATCATAAAGCGGAATGCACTTTCGGCTTCATTGCTCGAATAGGTCTTAAGCTGCAATGGTTTTAAATCACCGCTTTCAAATTTCCCTACAAGCTCAGAAAACAATTCACGGATGAAAGCCGGCCGGGTTTCAGAAAGATGGTCCAGTGCGATGATGTGGTAGTCCAAATCGGTGCGTTCAGCTTTTATCTGCTCAGCATTCCAAATGTCTACTTTTCCAATTTCAAGGAAGCTGCCTTTGTTAGATAAAATAGAGAGGTTCTTTGGGATATAATCACCATTAAGCGAGTTGAGGACAACATCTACACCCGCATCCTCTGTGATTTTCATAACTTCGTCGGCATAGTCAAGAGAACGCGAATTCATCACATAATCTGCGCCAAGTTCTTTTACCACGTTGCGTTTTGTGTCATTTCCGGCCGTACCAAAAATAACCGCGCCCTCCAGTTTGGCAAGTTGAATCGCTGCCTGGCCTACACCACCCGAGGCAGCATGGATTAAAACTTTATCACCTTTTTTAATTTTTGCAAGATGGTTTAATGCATAATGTGCGGTTAAAAAAGTAATCGGAATTGTCGCCGCTTCTTCGTGGCTGATATTGGCAGGTTTTTTTATGATGAGATCGGCCCAGGTTAAAACATAGCTGGAGAACGAGCCACCGGCGATGCCCATAACTTCATCACCCACTTTTACATTTTCTACTTCCGGCCCAACAGCTACCACTGTACCGGAACATTCACCGCCTAAAGGCCCGGGATCGCCAGGATACAAATCGAGCGCATTCAAAACATCACGGAAATTAAGGCCGGTCGCGTGGACTTTTATTTCCACAACACCCTTTGGTGGAACTTGTCTTTCCATCGGCACTAATTGCAAATTGTCCAACAAGCCGCGTTTTGAACTCTCCAGTCTCTTTGGCCCTTGATTTTTTGTTGAGCCATCGTTGCTAATATCACTTTTTATCAGGCGTTGAACAAAGCGGTTGGTGTCACGGAAAACAATTTGATCCTCCTCCGAAACGGCTGATAATTCTTTTAGAAATAAATCAATAGAGTTGTCGCTGCCATCTATATCAATGCACATGCTGGAAAGCTCCGGATGCTCCATTGATAACACACGTCCCAAGCCCCAAACAGAGCCATGGGCGGGATTTGTTTTCTCGTCACCTTCTACAGTTTGTCCATTTTGCGTCAACATGACCAGACGGGGATAATCAACCCAACCCGTTGTTGCAATATTTTGTACGAGGGCAAGGATACTGCCATTAATATCAAATTGAGCCTGCTTGATTTTTTCAAGAGATAGTTCGTTTGAAGAGTTGTAATTGGCAGACCAGGCATGGATAATACCCGCGATGCCTTTTGTGCCTAAGTCAAAAACCTCATTTAAAACTTTTTGGTAATCACCGGTTTCAGCAGGATTTATCTCCCAGCAATTTTCTTCTTTTTTCTCGTATGAAGCACCTTTTAAAACAAATAAACTTTGCCCACCATTTGCATCAATCTTTTGGCCGATTTTTTCAGATAAACCGGCATTGTCCGCAAAGATAAGCCATTTTCCTGAAAGCTTGCCATCACTCTCCAAATCATCTTTCCGCCATTCTGTTTCATACAACCAGCTATCCATTTTCTCACGGATTGCTTTAGGTAATGAGTTCATCGTTGTACGCATATGGCGTAAGCCGATCATTTCCGCGACAAGGTTTCCATCATCATTGTACCAAAGCAAATCATTTAACATAATATTGTCATCGGATTTCCCATCACGGCGTACAACATGGCACCATAAATCAGTTTGGCCCTCTTTTAGAATCCGATAGGCTTCCACGCCGACCGGCAGGAAAATATCGGTTTTAGCGCCTTTTTCACTTTCAGAGGCAAAGGTAGCGGCAATCAACTGAGCACCGCCATCGGTTAAGCCCGGATGTAAAAGAAAATGAGCGGCGCCCTGGATGGAATCTTCTTTTAATTTAAAGCGCCCTAAAGCCTCGTTTCTTTCATGCCAGATTTTATTGATCACTTGTAAGCTGTGGCCATGTTCAAAGCCATGCTCCTGCATTTTTCCATAAAATAAGGAAACGTTGATTTCTTTTTTGCAACGTAACTGGATTTCTTTGAGATCATCCCTGTCGTTACTGCCGGCATTGGTATTTTCAGATTCAATTTGTAAATTACCTGCAGCATTTAATGTCCAGTTTTCAGGATCGTTTTCTTCATCTTCTTCTTGCTGATGGCTGTAAATCTGGAAAAAATGTTTTTTGTTGTCATCTTTTGCAATCGTAACCTGAACCGTTGTGTAACCCTCTTCTGCAACGGGGATGGCTTCCAGAATACCGAGGTTCTCTACAGTATGGTTGCCCGCGCCAAAAGCTTTTTTTGCGGCTGCAAGCGCCATTTCCATATAGCCTGTCGCCGGGATCAACGAAACACCGTATATCCGGTGGTCATCAAGAATATCAAGTGATTTTGTGTTATAACGTGCTTCAAAGATTATATCTTTTATAAGCGGGGAGTGCAAACGTTCGCCAAGCAACGGGTGAACCTGTCGCGATTTGTTGACCATTTTAATACCCGTGGCTTCTGATTGCTGTTCATTCCCCTCGCTGTATTTCCAAAATCTATTTCGCTGGAAAGCATAATTGGGGATTTGTTCGAGCTGCCGGATATAATAACGGTCAAAACTCGTCCAGTTTATTTCCAGGCCGTTTACAAATAAAAGGGCAATGCTTTGCAGCATCATTTCCCAATCGTCATTGTCCCTTTTTAAAGAGGGCGCCCAGGTTGCCTTATGTTCGCTGATGGCAAATTTACCCATTCCGGTAAGCGTTGGATGCGGCCCTGTTTCAATAAAAACATTTACGCCTTCTTTGGCCAGGGTTTGCATTCCGTCATTAAATTGAACCCCTTCACGGATATGGTTGCGCCAGTATTTTGCATCCGGTGAGTGGCCAACTTCTAAAAGATCGCCGGTAAGGTTGGAAACAATTGCAATTTTTGAAGGCTTGTAAGTCACTTCTTCAGCAACCTTTTCAAACTCATCTAAAATGGGTTCCATAAGTGGTGAGTGAAAAGCGTGTGAAACCGTTAAAATACGTGTTTTAATTTCTTTAGCGGAAAATTGGTCTACAATTTTTTTGACGGCTTCTTTTTTGCCGGATATCACTGTATTGCCCGGACCATTTACACCCGCAATGGATATTTCATTTTCCATATTTAAGATTGCAGCGGCTACTTCATCCGGTTCGGCAAAAATTGCGGCCATGTCACCATCTTGCGGCAGGCTTTGCATTAATCGCCCACGGGTTGCAATTAATTTTAAGCCATCTTCCAGGCTAAAGACGCCTGCAATACATGCTGCGACATACTCGCCCACGCTATGCCCGATAACATAATCAGGTTTTATTCCCCAGGAAATCCATAACTCGGCCAGTGCATATTCGATTGCAAATAGGGCAGGCTGCGTATAGGCTGTCTGGTTAATTAAATCTTCATTGCCGTCTTCCGGGAACATCACGGATAAAAGAGGCTGCTCAAGATAATCGGACAAAACAGCATCACAGGCATCTAAAGCGGCTTTAAAGGCTGGTTGAGTTTTATAAAGCGATTTGCCCATTCCTGCATATTGTGCACCCTGACCGGTAAATAAAAAGGCGACTTTATTTTCGTGGCGACTATCAACGATAACTTTAAAAGGCGTATTATTTGCAAAATCGTCCCCGATGGCAGAAAGCTTTTTATTGAGTTGTTAAATCGAATTCGCAGGTATAGCCAGCCGATGTTGAAACGTAGACCGTCCTTTGTTAGCTGTGTAACAAATATTAGCAAGATTGCCATCCGGGTTTGCGGCGGTATAATCAGCAAAACGTTTTGCCAAGTCTTTTAAGGCGTTTTCTCCTTTTGCCGAAAGCGTGAGGATGTGTTTAGGCCGGTCAATATCATTATTACGGATCATCTTTTCCGGCGCTTCTTCTAAAACCATGTGGGCGTTTGCGCCGCCAAAACCGAATGAGCTCACTTCGGCGATGCGGCTTTTACCGTTCACTTTCCACGGTTTCGTTTCTATTGGAATCTGAAATAATTCTTCATCAAGAGTAATATGCGGATTCAATTTGGTAAAATGCAGGTGGGCCGGGATTGTTTTGTGCTGCATAGCTAAAACTATTTTTATTATACCAATAATCCCTGCGGCGGCTTCCAGGTGCCCCACATTTGTTTTTACAGATGCTATTTGAATTGGATCTAATTTTTTAGAGCGTGTGGCAAAAATCTCGCTTACAGCCTGCATTTCGATCGGATCGCCTAAATTTGTACCTGTTCCGTGCGCCTCAAACATGGATGTATCGTCAGGTGTAATATTAGCGTCCTGCATGGCTTCACGAATTACATTGGTTTGTTGAATACGGTTAGGCGCGGTGATACCATTGCTGTAGCCATCCTGGTTTGTGGCCGATCCGCGGATTAAGGCAAGGATATTGTCCCCGTCACGCTTAGCATCGCTTAACCGTTTTAATATAATAATACCAACGCCTTCACTACGTACATATCCGGCTGCATCGGCATCAAAAGTTTTACAACGGCCATGAGGCGCCAACATACGGGCTTGGGATAAACTTATATTTACTTCCGGGTTTAACAGCAAATTCACTCCGCCGGCGACGGCCATGTCCGTATCGCCTTTTTGTAAATTCTTACAGGCAATATGCGCTGCTATAAGCGAAGACGAACAGGCGGTATCCATTGCGATGGAAGGTCCGTGAAAATCATAGATAAAAGAGAGTCGGTTGGCGGTGATGCACATGGCGTTGCCTGTGCCCGAATACATCGTGGCCTTTTCAAGGTTTCCTTTGTTCAGATAAGAATAGTCATTATTACCGATGCCTATATAAACCCCTGTTTTCGTTCCCCTGATAGAATCGGCGGGGATACCTGCATTTTCCAATGCTTCCCAGCAAACTTCTAGAAGTAAACGTTGCTGCGGGTCCATTTCAGCTGCTTCACGGGGAGAAATGCCAAAAAAGTGCGGATCAAATTTATCAACATTATCAACAAACCCACCATGGCGACTGGTCATTTTTCCCGGTGTATCCGGATTAGGGTCATAAAGTTTTTCTATATCCCAGCGGTCTTTGGGGATTTCTCGAACCGAGTCAACGCTATTTTTTAAATTTTCCCAAAACTGTGTAGGATTCTCAGCGCCGGGAAAACGACAGCTCATGCCAATTATGGCAATCGGTTCATCTTTTTCATCTCTTTTAACTTTTTTTGAAATAACCGGGGCCGGCACAACACCTTCGCCTGCAAGAAATGCCGAGAGGGCAGAGATGGTCGGATAATCCCAGATAATTGTTGGCGACAAGGGTTTGTCGATCCACTCTTCGAGCTCACCCACCATGCCAATCGCCTGGGCCGAATCAAGCCCAAAACTGACAAATGGTTTGTTTACATCAATTTCCAACTTTTCAATACCAACAGATTCCGACAAATGATCGATGATCCAATCTTCTATTTCGCGTGCATTTTGCTTTTGTGTTTCAGGTAACGGTTTAGAGATTTCAGAACTTGCAGTGCTCTCATCAACTTCCGGCTCACTCTTATCTTCATCATAGAAACTATCTGTTATTGTAGATGTACCTTGCCATTTATGCAGAACTTTCAGCTTGTCGTCAAGATATTCTTGCTTAACAGCATGGCGTTGAATTTTTCCGCTCGAGGTTTTAGATATCGTTTTGGCTTTAATAAGTACCACACCATAAACACGAATATCGTTCGTTTCCGTAATAATATGCCGTATAGCCGAGGTAACCTCATCCATATTGATGTTTTTTTTCTGCCTCAGCTCGGCCACAACAACTAGGTGTTCTTCGGAGTCTTCGGTAATTGAAAAAGCGGCAGAACAGCCCGGTTTAATATCCTCATGGCCGGATTCTATTAAAAACTCAATATCCTGGGGGTAGTAGTTGCGACCGCGAATAATGATTAAGTCCTTTACACGGCCGGTTATGTACAACTCGTTATTTTTTAAATAGCCCAAGTCTCCGGTGCTTAAATAAGGCCCGTCATTTGTTCCTGCGATATAGTTTTGAAAAATCTCTTTTGTCGCATCCTCTTTATTCCAATAACCCTGAGAAATGTTTGGCCCTTTAACCCAGATTTCACCGGCCATATTTTCCGGTACCGGTTTTTTAGATTTCGGGTCAACAATAACAACCGTTTCCTCATCCTGTGTAAATCCACAGCTGGTCATTATAGCCGCATCATTGTGAGATGCTGGAATTTCTTGGATTATATTTTTTTGAAGTGCTTTACTGTCAAGGGACAAGGTCTCGGGTACTTTATCAGGATGAACACCTGTTACATAAAGTGTCGCCTCAGCAAGACCATAACAAGAAAGGAAGCTTTCCTTTTTAAAGCCATTGTTTTTAAAGGTTTCATAAAAACGGTCTACCGTTTCCTGACGAACCGGTTCGGCTCCACTAAAGGCAACTTTCCAGTTGCTTAAATCCAAAGATTGCAGTTGTTTATCCGTTACCTTACGCGCACAAAGATCATAAGCAAAGTTTGGGCCGCCGCTAATTACCGGTTTGTCTTTAATGCGGGAAATTGCTTCGAGCCAGCGCATTGGTTTTTGCAAAAAGTGAATTGGGGAGATTAAAGTTGTTGGCAATAATCCATAAATAGGCTGCATTATACCACCGATTAAACCCATATCATGATAGATCGGTAACCATATAACCCCCTCGTAACCTTCTTGTGCCCCAAAGCCACCATAAATATGCTTTAGGTTTGACAATAGGTTTTGATGCGAGAGAATAACACCTTTTGGCGTGCCGGTAGAGCCAGACGTATATTGTAAAAATGCTGTTGTATCTTTAGTAATTTCAGGTTCAGTCCAGGTATTAGCATGATGGTCCAAAACATCATCGGAGGAAATCCACTGCAAATTGCCTAATTGTGATGCACTGGCAAGTCCGGTTTTTTCTGCCGAGAACTGATTCATTGTTGTTTTAAATTTTCTTAAAAACGGTACTTTTGACATTGAATCAGAAAACTTTGATCCCAGTTTAAGAATTTTAATCATGTACATGATCGAATCGTTGGTAAGTGCCATTGTAGCCTGTGCGTCGCTAACAATTGCCTGCAAACGTGGCAAGGTGCGGTTTAAACGATTTGGATCAGGTGGGTATGCAGGTACGGCGATCACGCCCGCATATAAACAGCCAAAAAATGCAATCAGGTAATCCATCCCCGGAGGATAAAGGAGCAGGGCCCTTTCGCCTTTTAATCCTTTCTTTTGTAGTAATGATGCAAAAGCCTGCGCTTTTCTATCGAGCTGGGCATAAGTTAATGTAAGCTCTTTTTTATTTCCATCGGCCAAAAATGTAAAGGCCTGCACATTGCCATGGGTCGTGGCCCGCCATCTTAAAAGTTCTACTAAAGTTGAAGGTTTAAAATTAGGGTCTTCATATTTTAGGGACATTTTTTACCTTTTATGTAAATTGTTGTTACGGGTTAACACCTGCCATGATTTTCCATGACGTGTTTTAAATGATCGGCTAAAAGCAGAAAGGTTCTTATAGTCAAAAAGTTGAAAGATATTACCAGGCTTCAAATTTCTATCAAATAAAAGAATATCTTCATAATGCCCTACAAGCGTCTGCTTGAATTGCCTGAAGTTAACACCAAAGTATAATTTAAATTCTTTCCTAAAATGGCTTTGTGATAAGCGCAAATGTTTGGCCATGTGATCAGTTGTAAAATGTTTAAGAGGGTTTGTCTCGATAAACCTTAAAATCCGTTTAGCGCGGGATGGCAAGCTCTCATAATTATAATCGAATAGGTTTTCCGGGATTTTTTTCCAATGTTCGGCAAACAGTTTTCTTAGTGCTTTATTTAAATTGGCTTGCCGCTGCTCTCCAACAAAACAATATTTTATCCCGGCCCTGTACAACTCTGCAAATTCACTATCCTTTAATACGGGGTTAAAATAAATAATCGTTAGTAAAGGAAAGCGCTCGTATAGTTGATATAACTCTTTAACATTTACAGATGAAAAATCTTTTGTACAAACAAGAAAATTAATTTCTTCTTCTGTAATATGCCTTTCGAGATCATACGCCGAGTATTCTTTTGCATCAAAATATTGAAATTCCCACATATTTTGACCATGAAGAACACTATTTAAATCATTGAGCTCTTCCTGAGACTCATAATAAATGACTAAAGCCGACAAATTTTCCTCCTTGATAAATGCTGTCAGCGCATAATTAAAAATGATAACATAAAGTCTTTAGAGAAAACATTATGTATATTACTTTTAACAATAGTGATTTTAAAATGTATGCTTAACCCCCAATTGGAAAAGCATGATAAACTTCCCCTATTCTTGCAATTATCATTGTGATTTAAGTCACCTGAAATTTTTTTAAAATTCTTTTTTCAAAATAAGAAATAGTAAAAAAAATTTAGTACATTAAAAGCTCTTTAAATAATAAGTCAATAAAATCTGTAAAATACAGAGTGGTCGATCTTATTTTTAAATAAAAAAACTATCATATATAAAATACTTTGGAGGCAGAAAATGTCTGATAAATTTGTTTATTCATTTGGTGCGGGAACAGCAGAAGGCCGCGCCGATATGAAAATACTTCTTGGCGGTAAAGGCGCCAACTTATCTGAGATGTCCAATATAGGCATACCGGTACCAGCAGGTTTTACAATTTCGACAGATGTGTGTAAAAATTATTATAAAAATAACGGGCAATATTCTGATCTCGTAAAAAAACAAGTCGCTGAAGGCGTAAAAAAAGTAGAAGGTACAATGGATGCGATTTTTGGCGATGCCCATAACCCGTTGCTCCTTTCTGTTCGTTCAGGTGCCCCTGCTTCCATGCCCGGAATGATGGATACAGTATTAAACCTCGGCTTAAATGACGAAACCGTTTTGGGTATTATCGAGCAATCCGGCAATGAGCGTTTTGGTTGGGATTCTTATCGCCGCTTTGTACAAATGTATGGTGATGTTGTGTTGGACCTTAAACCAAAAACAAAAGAAGAGGAAGACCCGTTCGAAATTATCATCCATGAAATGAAAGAAAAAAGAGGTGTTGAACTTGATACCGATCTAAGCGCGGATGATTTAAAATAATTAGTCGCCCAGTTTAAAACGGCAATTAAAGAAAATACCGGTCACGATTTTCCAACCGACCCATGGACACAATTATGGGGTGCAGTAAGCGCCGTTTTCGGATCGTGGAATAATCCGCGTGCAGTAAAATATAGAAAATTAAATAACATCCCGGCTGAATGGGGCACCGCTGTAAACGTACAGGCCATGGTTTATGGCAATATGGGCGATGATTGTGCAACAGGTGTTGCTTTTACAAGAGATCCTGCCACAGGTGAAAAGAAATTTTATGGCGAATACCTGATTAATGCGCAAGGCGAAGATGTGGTAGCCGGTGTTCGTACGCCACAGCCTGTAAATAATTCCACCCGAAGCGATGCGTCACAAATCACTTTAGAATCTGTAATGCCCGAGCCTTACAACGAATTAGTCACCATTTATAAAAAACTTGAAGATCACTACCTGGATATGCAGGATATAGAGTTTACTATCCAGAAGGGGCGTTTATGGATGTTGCAAACCCGTAATGGGAAAAGAACAGCGGCAGCGGCAGTACGAATTGCTGTTGAGATGGAAGAAGAGGGCATGATCGATAAAGAAACGGCTGTGATGCGCGTTGAACCCGATCAGTTGGACCAGCTGTTGCACCCAACATTTGATCCCAAAGCAGAAAAAAAAGTCGTAACAAAAGGCTTGCCGGCCTCACCAGGCGCGGCGACAGGTAAAATTGTTTTCCATGCCGATGAGGCTGAAGAATGGGTTGAAAAAGGTGAAGATGTTATCCTTGTCCGTATTGAGACCTCGCCCGAAGATATTGGCGGGATGAATGTTGCCAAAGGGATTTTAACAGCACGGGGCGGAATGACATCGCATGCGGCAGTGGTTGCGCGTGGTATGGGTACATGTTGTGTTGCCGGCTGTGGTGATTTGAAGATTGACTATAAAGAAAAAACAATGACGGTGGATGGAAAAATATTTAACGAAGGCGATTGGATTTCTCTTGATGGTTCCGAAGGTTTGGTTATCGATGGTAAAGTAGCCACAGTAACCGCGGAACTCTCCGGGAATTTTGGTACATTAATGTCCTGGGCTGATGGTATCCGTCGTTTAAATGTCCGCACAAACTCAGACACACCACATGATTCCAAAGTAGCACGGGATTTTGGCGCCGAAGGCATTGGCCTTTGCCGAACCGAACACATGTTTTTTGAAGGCGACCGGATCAAAGCTGTTCGCGAAATGATCCTTGCCGATGATGAAGCCGGACGTAGAAATGCGCTGGCAAAATTACTACCTTACCAGCGCGATGATTTTTACGGTATTTTTAAAGCCATGCACGATTTGCCTGTCACCATCCGCACACTCGATCCGCCTCTGCACGAGTTTTTGCCACACGAAGAAGAAAACCAGCAGGAAATGGCAAAAGAAATGGGCATCAGCCTTGCGGAAGTAAAAGAAAAAGTAGAGTCTTTGCATGAGTTTAATCCTATGCTTGGCCATCGTGGTTGCCGTCTGGGCGTAACTTATCCTGAAATTACAGAGATGCAGGCCCGCGCAATTATGGAAGCGGCATGTCAGTTAAAATCGGAAGGCGTAAATGTATTGCCGGAGATAATGATTCCATTGATTGGTACAAAAGCAGAACTTGCCAACCAAAAAGCTGTTGTGATTGAAGTTGTCGAAAAAGTTCAGGAAGAAAAAGGCGTTAAGGTAGATTATCTTGTCGGGACGATGATAGAAATACCCCGTGCCGCATTAACCGCCAACGAAGTAGCCGAAGAAGCGGACTTCTTCTCTTTTGGTACCAATGATTTAACCCAGATGGCATTTGGTTATAGCCGCGATGATGCCGGTAAGTTCTTAAAGGAGTATGACGAGAAAGGTATTTTACCGGATGATCCGTTCCAAACACTGGATCAGACAGGTGTTGGGCAATTGGTTGAGATGGCCGTTAAAAAAGGGCGCAGTGTTAAACCAGACCTTAAAACAGGTATTTGTGGCGAGCATGGTGGCGATCCGAGATCGGTAGAATTTTGCCATAATGTAGGGTTGAACTATGTAAGCTGTTCCCCTTATCGTGTTCCCATCGCACGGTTGGCAGCAGCCCAGGCGGTAATAAAAAACAAATAGTTGAACGTTTATTAGTCCAATAAATTATCGGTTCCGTTATCCCCGATACTGGGCATCGGGATTTCCAGCCTGAATTTATTTCAGGCTTCGAAGTCTTTCGTCCAAAGGGATGCTGACCCCGCCATGGCGGGGCAGTATGGCGGTTGCTTTTTATTACTGGGCGCTGAATAAAATTAAAAAAGCCGCTGTTAAGCGGCTTTTTTTATATGGGGGACATTCCAATGGCCTTTGGTATTTTTATTTCTTCCCCTCATAAGTTATCTTAACCCCTAAATAAAACGAAGGACTTAAATATAAGAACTGATTTTAACTAATTTGTGACGATTTCCGCTAAATAAATATGAAAAAAATTTTGATTATCCACACTGGTGGTACTTTTGGTATGATGCCAATGGAGCCGAGCGAAACCCTGGCGCCAGGTAATTTCCAACACGAACTTTTGAAGCGAGTACCAGAAATTGGACTAATTGCCAAAATAAATGTCCAAATCCCCTTTAATGAAGACAGCTCGGACCTCTCTATTAAACAGTGGGATATAATGGCAAAAAGCATCAACAAAAACATGGATAATTATGACGGATTTGTTATTATTCATGGTACCGACACCATGATTTATACGGCAGCGGCCTTATCATTTAGTTTACTCAACCTCAAAAAACCGGTAATCTTAACCGGGGCACAAATCCCCCTTTCTAAACTGCGTTCGGATGCCCGACTAAACCTGATTGATGCAATCGAGTTGGCAACACATAAAATTGGCGAGGTATTAATTGTTTTTGGACAACAAATACTAAGGGGCAACCGCAGCCGTAAAAACAGCAGGTCGAGTTATACCGCATTTTACAGCCCAAACTACCCGTTGCTTGGCACCATAGGGATCAATATAGATTTACAGAAAAAGCTTATTTTAAAATCTACCCAAAAATACCGTTTTAATGGAGGGTTTGATCCTTCCTTGTTAAGTATTCACATTTTCCCAAACAGTGATCCGGATTTTTATCGGCATACAATTAATAATAAAAATATTCGTGCAATAATGTTAATCGGGTTTGGGGCCGGCAACCTGCCCATGAAAGAAATAGGTTGGCTTCCCTTTATCCGGGATGCCATTGCAAGCGGGATGGCCATATTTATAAACAGCAGTTCTGCACACGGTGAAGTCAACTTAAAAATATATGAAAGTGGGCAAAAAGCATTGGAGGCGGGCGCTATTGGCTGTGCAGATATGACGATAGAGGCCTCGGTAGTAAAAATCATGAAAGCTTTGGCCAAGAAAAAATCCACACAAGATGTTGTAAATTACTTTTTAACAGATTTAGCCGGTGAGATTTCACATTGATTAATTTTTTTAGGCGTACAAAGGCTTATGTTGTATTTTCTTCAGAATACCTGATCGGGGTCTCTACGTATGGTGATCACCATACTTTTGATATATTAAAATATAAGCGCATCCGTGATAAATTAATCGTAAAAAAACTTTTAAAGGTGAAAAATATTCTTTACCCAAAACCTTGTGATTTTAGCGATATAAAAAAAGTCCATTCTATTCCCTACATTAACAAAATAAAGGACCCTGTTTATGTAAACCAGGCTTTAAAAATAGAAATCAACACATTATGGGATAATTCCGTATTGGAGTATTTTAAAGCGGTTTGTGGGGGGACAGTGCACGCGGCACTTAAAGCTATTGAATTGCAAAAACCTGTTTTTAATTTAGGCGGTGGCTTTCATCATGCACAACCGGATAAAGCAGAAGGGTTCTGCTTATTGAACGATATTGCCATTGCCATTAAAGTCATCAAAGAAAAGACCAATATTAATAATATTTTGATTATTGATTTAGATTATCATCAGGGCAACGGGAATGCACTTATATTTAAAGAAGACCCATCCGTTTTTACATTTTCAATCCATGCGGATATGTGGTTAAAAGAAAAAGCAGTTTCAAATTTAGATATTTTAATCGAGTCCTCGATCTCCGATAATAAATACTTGGAATCAATCGAGAAAAACTTGAATATAGTTCTTGAACAAATAAATCCGGGCCTTATTTTTTATGTAGCCGGATCGGACCCCTACATTGAGGATGAGCTTGCTGATATGCAGGTAAGCAGAGCTGCGATGTTAAAAAGAAATATGTTTATTCTTGGGCAAGCCCGTAAAATTGAAACCCCAATAGTCATTTTACCCGGTGGCGGATATGGCCATAAAAGCTGGGAAATATATTATGATTTTATCAGCACCTCTTTAAAAGGTAAATATAATGTTTAAGTTGAGTATCCGTTTAAAAGAGTTTGCAAAGCGCATCAGAAGTTTGGAGTGGCAAAACGAGCTGGACAGTTTTGATCTTAGCGAAGAAGATTTTTTTAACGTAAATATCGGCAACAGGGGCGAGAACCTGTTTCTCGGTTATTATTCTATTAATGGGTTGGAAATAATTCTTAAAAAGTATAAAATAACCCAAAGGCTCAACGATCTTGGATTTAAAAACCTAAAAATCAACTTAGACACCTCGGACTCTTTTAAACATAAAATTATTATTGACAATATTTGTAAGGATAAAACAGAAACTTTAATTGAGCTAGTTGTACGTTGTGATTTTGTCCAGATTAACATGCCATTTGATACACCATTAAATGGTAAAAAATACAATTGCCTGATTATTGAGTGGCTGAAAATGCAAAATCCACGAAAATCGTTTTCAGAAGACCGCCCGCAATTGCCAGGCCAGGAATTTCCTGGCCTGGGGATTGGTTCATTAGCGCTGGAGCTATTAATCATGGCATCCAAGCGATTGGGATTAAGAGGAATCATCAATATTCCCGATCATTTTCACAATGCTTTTTTCTATTCAAAAATTTTCTATTATGAAAATCCCGATGATCAAGCTAAATTGTTGGCAATTCTTAAAGAAAAGCAAAAAAAACACATCACACGGATTACCTGGGCGATCGAAAACAAAAAACTAATAGATGAGGCCACAGGCGAAGTTTTTATTTGGAGTGGGAAAAGACAAGTTCTGCCCCTTGTAAAGGAATGGGCTCAGTTATATCAATCAAAAAATTACAAAAAAGCAGTTGAAAAAAGCCTGCAAAAATATAAATACAAAATAATTAACTAATTGGAGTTTAGTACTAATGAAGATTAAAGCAACACAAATTCGTAAAGGCATGATTGTAATCTATAACGGCGAACTATATGTTGTAACTGCTATGCAACATTTTACACCGGGCAAAGGGCAAGCAGGTGTGCAGGCAAAAATGAAAAATATAAAAACAGGCAATAATGCCGAAAACCGATTTCGGTCTGATGAAAACGTAGAAAAAGCAAACCTGGAAACACGTAAAATGGAGTTTTTGTATGATGATGGGGACAACTTTTATTTTATGGACCAAGAAACGTATGATCAGATTCCCCTTAACGCCGAAATGATTGGCGATGCAAAGTTTTATTTACTACCCAATACACCCTGCGAGGTAAGTTTTTTTGAAGAGAATCCGTTAAGTGTTGAATTACCGGCGACAATTGATTTAAAAATTATAGAAACGACACCACATTTAAAAACAGCAACTGTGACATCTTCGTACAAAGCAGCTACCGTGGAAACCGGACTGGTTGTTCAGGTGCCCCAGTTTATCAGCGAAGAAGAGGTGATCCGCATTGATACGCGGGATGGAAAATACCTGGAACGCGCAAAGTAGTCATCAAGTCCCATCAAAATAAAAATTGAATGAAGTTAATTTTCTTTATTAAACATTCGTCCATCAGAACAAAATTTTTTCTGTTTACTTTAAGTATATTTGTCTCGGCAAATATTTTTGTAATCTTATATTATCCGATCTCTGCACATAATTCGGCCATAAAATATTTGGAGTTATCCTACGAGCCAAAGATCAGGAACATTGTTCTTAGTGTAAATAGTAATCCACAGGGTTTCAAATCTACTGAAGAGTACATAGAAGCTTTATTTGCTCAAATTGAGAATTTTGATGAAGTAGAATTTATTGGGACACATTTTTTTGGACAGGACTATACTTTTCCAGGTAATAAGTACACGCTGGCCCAAATTGACTCATTTAAGTTAAATAAAGTTAATTATAGCCATACAAAAAACATTATTCCTTTACTCTTTCAAATAAAAGATAAAAACCGGGTAGGAGCTATTGACCTTGTAATCGGGTTCAATGCAAAAAAAATAATTCTTGCAGAACAAACTGCCCGCTACCAGGCTATGGTCTTGCTTTTAATTTCTGCAATATTGACCTATCTTTTTATCATCTTTTTTGACCGCATTGTTTATATTCCTTTTAAGAAGTTAATAAATTTATCACGATTGGTTTCTATTGGCCAGGCTAATCTGGAAGATTTTTCAGAAGTTTCCAGCGAGTTTAGCAAGGTAATAGGCAATCTGGAAGTTACAGCAAAGCGGATGGCAGAGTTACGGCAAGAAAATAAAATGATCCCGCTCAGTCTTCGTAAATCACAGAAAAAAGCGGAGCAGGTACAAAAGAGACTGGATAAAGAACTTGAGGCGATGTCTAACCTCGTGATTTATATGCTTGAGTTACGCAAAGAAAAGACACAAAAAAGTATTTTCAACAACCTCATAAAGGAGATTACATTAAGTCTCGGTTACTCTGTATGTTTTTTATTTAAGTATGAAAACAGTAAACATGTTTTTGATAATTTGAGCCTTAAAGGCTTGACTGTACTCGAAGAGAAAATTAAAGTCGATCTAAAAAATTATGAGATTTCCGATGAAAACTACATCGTTGAAAAAATGCATAGCCAATACCCGCTAATCCGTTCCGAACTTCCATTTAACGAAACTATGTTAAAATACAATTTAACAGGGAATTTTGCTTTTATCCCGATTAGTACCGCTTTCAATTTTTATGGAATTTTAATTCCCGGGAACCTTGGTGGCAAGAAATCAATAGAACATAAAGACCTCGAAAAGTTAATGTTACTTGCAAATACGGTTGCCCTTCATCTTGAAAATATTGATAATCTACAAAAATTAGAGCGAAGTGTTGAGCAACGAACCGGTGAGCTGGAGATAACAAACAAACTTTTAACAGATTCTATCATCGAAAAAGATAATATGCTTAAATTGGTTTCGCACGATCTAAATGCCCCACTGCGAAACGTGATTGGCCTGATAGAATCGATTGAGCGAAAATACAAAAAAGAAATAAATGAAGATTTTTCAAACCGCTTGTTGCGTATTAGAAATAATGTAGAAAAAGAATTGCACATGATTGAGGAAATATTAACTGACTTTAAGTCCAGTGAAAATATTGGTACAAAACAAAGAGTTGATATGGCTGTACTCATTGCCTCAATTTTAGATGATCTGACTTTTGAATTAAAAAGAAAAAATATAAAAATTACAATCGATAAAAATTTGCCTGTTTTATATTCAAATGAGGCAATTTTAAAACATGTTTTCTTGAATTTAATTGATAATGCTTGTAAATATATGCCGCTTAAAAAACGAGGCAATAAAATCCAGGTTTCTTTTACACAAGAAAATGGATTTTCCGTCTTTCAGGTTACTGATAATGGCCCCGGTATCCCGCCGGAAAAACAAAATATCGTTTTTGATCCATATCAAAGGGTAAACAATTTGCCCCACAAAAATGGAAGTAAGGGATTGGGGCTTGCACTTGTAAAAAATATGGTAGGTAAACTTGGTGGAGAAATTTCCTTAAGTAGCAGAGAAGGAAAAGGCACCAGCTTTTTTATCAGGTTCAACAATTCACAACTGAATTAAAGGAAGGTATGGACAGACTAAGGATTTTAATTGTAGAGGATGATGAGGACCATGCTTTTCTGGAATCTGATATTTTAAACGATGAAATGGATTGCACTGTAACGGTTGCCAGTTCCAAAGCCGATCTTGCTGGCATAGATATTAAAGAACAAGATATTATTTTACTTGATTTTAATCTTACTGATGCCACGGGGAGCGAAATATTAAATAATATCCGGGCCACTACAGATATACCTGTAATTATAATTACGGCACAGAAAGATATGCAGATTGCAATAAATACATTAAAAGAGGGCGCCAACGATTTCTTAGAGAAATCTCCACAAAATATCGCGGCATTACCAAAAAATGTGCAACGTGTTTACGATGAATACATCCAAACAAAAAAAATGCAGTTTAAAAAGCATGAAGAAGACATGCTCCAAACGAAGATTGAAACATTAAGACAAATTTTAACAACCCTTGCACACTACATAAATAATTCAACTACAACCATATCCGGATATGCACAGCTCGCTACACAAAACCCGGAAGATATAAGGAAGGCACAAAAGCTTTCCCAGGTGAGCCTTAAGGAAACAAAAAAAATAACACTTGTACTAAAAGAGCTGGAAGGATTTGTTAATAATATGGAAATTAAAACAACAAATTATGTAGATATACCCGACGCAATGTTTGCAATAGAAGAGAACCTACAAAAAAAAATGCGGGAACTTGAGGAGCCGGAAACAGGTTATTGAAATAAATATTACCTGTTTCGTACTAAATTGTGATATAAACTAACGATAATTTTTATCAATAGATATATTTTAAACGTATCTGGCAAGTATACTTGCCCCAAATAAAATATACTTCTATATTAAAAGCTCTCTTTTATAATTATTTCAATCAGGAGGATTTAATGGCAAAAAAAATATTTCAATTAATTGCATTTTCATTTTTATTTTATGGAATTGTTATTTCCCAAAGCGAAGATAAAAGAAGCCAGGCTGCAGGCCAGGCATATAATACTGGTATGGATTTAGCACGTAAGAAAAATTTTGAACAGGCAATCCCAAAATTTTTAGAAGCGATAAAGGAGGATGCTAATTTCCCTCAGGCTAACTATATGCTCGCCTACGCATATCAAAAAACCAATAAATATAATAAAGCCGAAGCGGCATTTAAAAACACAATTAAATTAGATGATAAATTTGAAAAAGCTTATATCTCACTGGCAAAACTTCAGGCGGCAATTGATAAAACAAGTGAGGCGATTAACACCTATAAAGCCGTTTTAGCATTTAATCCGACATCTGCAAAAGCAAATTTTGGATTAGCAAAAATTTATTATCAGCAAAAGGATTTTAGAAAGGCAATTAAATTTGTTAACAAATCAATTGAATCCGATCCGAAATATGCACAAGCATATAATATTCTTGGTCTGATTTACATTGGGAAAAAACAATATGCCAAAGGAGCGGAAGCCTTTGAAAAAGCCATTGCCAAGACAAGTTCTCGCCAAAAGCGCTTGAAAGGAACTTATTACTATAGGCTTGGAGAAGCATATGTTCATGCGAAGAACTATTCTAAAGCTGAAGGCGCTCTTCTTAACGCAATTAAAAACACACGGAAAAACAATGTTAAAGCAGCATGTAATTTTAACCTGGGCTTAGTGTATAAAAACAAAGGCCAAAGCCAGAAAGCTTTGAAGTATTTTAAAAAGGCTTCCGGAAATAAAAGCTGGAAACAATCTGCTGAGTATGAAATTGACATAATCAAGAACCCAGACAAATATTCTTATTAGAGAAGGACTTTAAAGTTCGATGACCCTTGAAGAAAAAATTCAGAACGACATAAAAGAGGCCATGAAATCTGGCCAAAAAGAAAGACTCAATACACTTAGAACAACGTATTCTCAGATAAAAGACGAACGGATAAAATATCGGAAAGATTTAACAGATGAAGATGTAATAACCGTTTTGATGCGCGGGGTTAAAAGCCGTAAAGACTCTATTGAAATGTATAAAAAAGGCAATAGGCAAGACTTGGTAGATGCGGAAACTACAGAGCTCGAGATTTTACAAAGTTATTTACCCGAGCAAATGTCTGAAGCAGATGTAAAAAAAGAAATTATTGCCATCATTGAAGCTTCAGGTGCGAGTAGCATGCAGGATATTGGAAAAGTAATGGGAACGGCAATGTCCCGTTTAAAAGGTAAAACCGATGGCAAACTTGTGCAGCAAATAGCCCGTACCCTTCTTTCTTGATTCTTTCATGAATTATTTTGATTTAGCCTTTCTGATACTAATTGCTTTTGTAACTATACGCGGCCTTTTTAGGGGACTAATAACTGAACTTATGGTTTTAGTATCCTTAATCTTTGGCTTTGCCATTGCTACAATGTTACATCCTGTTTTACAGGAAAAAATTATTGAATATTTTCCTTCTATCCCTATAGCCGGCGCCAAGGTAGCAGCTTTTGTCACAATCTTTTTGGCTGTAAACCTGTTTATTCGCCTGCTCTCTAAAACACTTAACAAAATTGCAACCTTCACATTCCTTCAGCCTATAAATAAGCTTGCCGGCGCTGTTTTTGCCTTTACAAAAATCACCCTTATTTTAAGCGTGGCCTTAAACGGTATAATTTTATTTCCCGGTTCAGATTATTTTATGCAAAAAATGGGAAAAGAAGAAAGTTATTTGTATAAACCTGTCGCGCAGTTTGCCCCATTTTTAAAAGATACATTCTTTCCCGGTCGGGATAAATCGTTTAAAGACATGATCCCCTTTGACAGCATTAATGCTGATTCCACCGCATCTGAAATCCTAAAACGAATTCAATAAAAAAATATATGTACGGATTTAAACAATCTAAATTAGCCCTAAACCTTGATAGTGTATTTTCCTTAATTGCTGAAAAGTGTGTCTCCAGATTAGGGAAGGAAAATATTTTAAACCTTAGCCCAATTTGCATAAGGCAGGATTTATCCTTCGAGTTAAAGCGTGTTCAATCGATTTCAAAAATTATTGAAAAAGAGGGGCATTTTCCTATTTCTTCGTTTTCCGATATACGCGAATTGCTGAATAAAATTGAACCGCAAAATAGTTTTTTAGAAGTCAAGGAAGCTAAGGAAATCCAAACCCTTCTCGAAATCAGCGATGATGTCTATGCTTTTTTTAAAAAACCAATTTTTCAAAACAGCCCAATTAATAATCTTGTCGATCGTTTTGAAGGGCAAAAAAATCTGCTAAACCAATTACAATACACCTTCGATCCCGCAGGTAATATTTACGATAATGCCAGTTCTGAGCTTAAGGCGATTAGAAAAAAACTGAACGTTTTGCGTGAAGAAATAAATCGTAAACTGGAAAGTATTAGCGCTAAAAATGCAGAACATTTACAGGAAGACTATGTAACTTTACGAGATGGCCGTCTTGTGCTCCCAGTTCGTGAGTTTTCCGTTTCTAAAATTTCCGGTATAGTACACGGGCAGTCTGCTTCCGGCGCTACCAAATTTGTAGAACCGATGGCCGTTGTGCAGACAAACAATGATATTCAGGAGCTATTGGTCGACGAAAAAAGGGAAGTTATAAAAATACTTACACGCTTAACTAACCTGGTACGCGAACAAGCGGATGAGCTTGAACATATTTTAATGGCATTAGTTGAGCTGGATAGTTTACAGGCGCGTGCTTTATATGGCCTGGAAATTGATGCACTTTATCCCGATTTGGTCGATGAACATTTCTGGCTGATTAATAATGGCCGACATCCCATTTTATTAAACCTTATTGGTAAAGAAACAGTCCCGTTAAACCTTGAAATTGGCGATTCTTTTAATACGTTAATTATTTCCGGGCCAAATGCCGGCGGAAAAACCGTTGCCATGAAAACGGTTGGTTTGCTGCAATTGATGCTGCAATGTGCCGTGCCTATTCCGATATGTGTGGGCAGTAAATTCCCGGTTTGTAAACAGATGTTTGTCCTGATTGGCGATAAACAATCCATTGAAAATGATTTGAGTACTTTCTCTTCGCACATTCAAGGCCTGAACGAAATAGTGGAGAACGTAAATGAGCGGGCATTGGTGCTTATCGATGAAATTGGCATCGGAACAGAACCATCCGGTGGGGCAGCGTTGGCCATCGTGGTTCTTGAGCAGCTTCAAAAACCCGATGTTGTTTCACTTGTTTCCACACATCAAAATCAGCTAAAACATTTTGCATCTGAAACATCGGGCGTGGAAAATGCCGCCATGCAATTCGATTTAAAACACCTAAAGCCGTTATTTGTCCTGGAAGCTGGTATCCCCGGTAGTAGTTTTACTTTTGATATTTGCAAGCGATTTGGCATGCCTGCGCAATTGATAGAGCGTGCCCGTGAACTGGAAGGTGACTCGAACCTGGACATGGCCAACCTCCTTAACGATATTTCCGAAAAAAGCCATTTTTACCGGGAAGAAGTAAGCGCGCTCAGCCTAAAGCAAAGTAAACTGGACGCTTTGATAAAATTATACGAGAGCAATGCCGCTGATCAGAAAAAGAATAAAAAGCGCCTTGAAAAAGAAGCCAATAAACAGGCCAAAGAAATAATCGAAAATGCCAATAAGAAAATTGAAGCGACCATCCGTGCCATTCGTGAATCCTCGGCAGACAAAAAAATTGTAAAAAATGCACGGCAGGAATTAAATAATTTCAAAGAAAGTTTGGCAAGTTCCGTTCCCGAAAGGCCTAAGTCCACATTAAGCATTGAAGATGTACGAATCGGGCAAAAAGTACGTTCGTTAATTTATAATGTAGTTGGCCAGGTCAGTAAAATCTTTAAAAATAAGGGTACAATAGAGCTTGAACGGGAAGGCCTAAAAATCACGGTAAATATCTCCGAAGTGGAATTGCTTACAAATACCAGCCAAAAAATTAAGACCAAAACGGTTGATTCTGTTACGCCTTCTCATGTGCCTTCCAGTGTCGCACACGAAGTTGATGTGCGCGGATGTGAAGTACACGAAGCCATTGAACGCGTCGATGCCTATTTGGACAGCGCTGTGCATAGTGAATGGAAAGAGGTCACCATAATCCATGGCAAAGGAACCGGCGCATTGCGTCAGGCTATTCAGCAATTCCTGGCAAAAAATAAATCAATAAAAGAGTACCGGACAGGACGCTATGGCGAAGGGGACGCCGGAGTGACGATTGTTGGATTAAAATAATATATTTCCCAGTTTTACCGCTTACATTTTTCAATTTAGTTTTATACATTCAAACCATAGAAAATCCCAAAAACATTTTTCCAAAAAAGGCCAACTTATGCCCGAAAAACTATTTCTTATTGATGGCTCCGCACTGTTTTACCGTAGCTATTTTGCCCTTATCCGTAACCCGCTTATTAATTCCAAAGGCGAAGATACCTCCGCAACTTTTGGTTTCTTAAATACAATGGTCAAGATTATTACCGAGGAACAGCCGGAATATATCGCTGTAATTTTTGATACAAGTAAACCGACTTTTCGGCATGAGATTTACAAAGAGTACAAAGCCACGCGTGAGCGGATGCCCGATGAGATGCGCGCGCAAATACCGCGCATGATGGACAGCCTTAAAAAAATAAATTTTGTCCTTTTGGAAATGGACGGTTATGAGGCCGATGATATTATTGGTACTCTGGCCACACGTTTTGCCTCTAATGACCTTGATGTCTACATCGTTTCCGGGGATAAAGATATGGCCCAACTTGTAAACGACCATGTATTTATTTACGCCACCGGGAAATATGGCAATCCACCTGAAATTTTGGATGCAGATAAAATATTTGAGAAATATGAAGTAAAGCCATCACAAATTGTGGATTGGCTGGCGCTGATGGGCGATAGCTCGGACAATATCCCGGGCGTGCCAAAGGTTGGTAAGAAAACCGCCGTAAAATTCTTAGCGGAATATGGCAGTATCGACGGCCTCTACCAAAATGTGGATAAACTAAAAAAGAGCGTGGTAAAAGAAAATGTAATCAATAACGAAGATAAAGCGCGCCTCTCGCAAAACCTGGCCACTATTAAGGTAGATACGCCCATCGAAGTGTCGCTTGAAGACATCCGTTTTGAAATGTGGGACATGCAGGTTGTTGGCGCTTTAATGAAAGAACTGGAATTTAACAGCCTTTACAATCGCATGCTTGCGCTCAACGAAGATGTTGGGTTTGTCGCCGAAGAAAGCGCGGTTTATGACCCTGAAAAAGTTAAGTATACCCTAATCGATACCAAAAAAGCTTTTGATGATTTTCTTGCAAAATTGAAAAGGCAAAAAAGTTTTGTGTTTGATCTGGAAACCGATTCGCTGGATACGTTAACGGCAAACATTGCCGGGCTGGCCTTTTCCTGGAAAGAGCATGAAGGCTGGTATATTCCGCTAAACCATGCTGATATCCGTTTGTCCCAAAAGGAAATATTGCGCGCATTAACGCCGGTATTCACCAATCCAAAAATAAAAAAATATGGTCAAAACCTAAAATACGACCATGCCGTTTTAAAGCAACACGGGCTCGTCACAAAAGGTATCCACTTCGATACAATGATCGCCTCTTATTTGCTTGATCCGTCCAATCGAAAGCATAATTTAGATCATCTCGCCGAACAATACCTGGGCTATAAAATGATCCCGATCTCTGACTTGATTGGGAAGGGAAAAGATGAAAAACGGATGACTGATTTACCGGCAGCGGAAGTGATGCCGTATGCTGCCGAAGATGCCGATATTACCTTGCGGGTTGCCAATATTTTAGAGAATAAAATCGAAAAACTTGGCCTTGCGGATTTAATGTTCGGGCTTGAAATCCCATTATTGGAAGTGTTGGAAATCACCGAAACAAACGGGATAAAAATTGATTTAGACTTACTTAAAAAATTGTCGGAGCAAATCAATAAAGAGTTGATAAAAACGGAGCAGGAAATTTACGAATTTGCCGGGCAGGAGTTTAATATCAGCTCGCCGCAACAATTGGGCAGCATCATGTTTGAGGATAAAAAAATCCATGAAGAGTTGGGCTTGCGTAAACCTAAAAAAACCAAAACAGGGCAAATCTCTACTTCTGAGCAAACACTGGAACGCTATGCCGAACACCCGGTAATTGACAAGATTTTAAACTTTCGTAAACTGGCCAAACTAAAAAACACCTACGTGGATGCCTTGCCGGAAATGGTCCATCCCAAAACAGGTAAAATCCATACTTCGTACAACCAAACTGTTGCCGCAACAGGCCGCCTTTCCAGCCAGAACCCGAATTTACAGAATATCCCGATCCGTACAAGTTTGGGAAAAGAAATCCGCCGGGCATTTATCCCAAGCAGGGAAGGATACAGCATTTTAAGCGCGGATTACTCCCAGATTGAGTTGCGCATTATGGCCCATTTATCGGGAGACGAGACCTTGATTTCGGGTTTTAAACAGGGCGCCGATATACATGCGGTGACGGCATCGCTCATCTTTGATGTAGACCTTGATGCCGTGACTGCCGACCATCGCCGTAAGGCCAAAGAAATAAATTTTGGTATTATATACGGTATGAACAAATGGGGGCTCTCAACCCGTTTACATATCAGCGCGGACGAGGCTGAAATTTTTATCGCCAATTATTTTGCGACCTATCCCAATATTCAACTTTTTATGCGCAAATCCATCGAGCAGGCAAACGAGCAAGGTTATATCGAGACGATGATGAAACGCCGCCGCTATTTGCCGGAGATTAAAAGTAAGAACCGTAATATTCGTGAATTTGCCGAACGCATGGCCATTAACACGCCCATCCAGGGATCGGCTGCTGACCTTATTAAAAAGGCGATGATCGATGTGCAGCATTTTATCGATGCACAGGAAAACTGCCCGGCCTATATGCTTTTACAAGTGCATGATGAACTGGTATTTGAAGTGGACAACAATTATATGGAAGAATTTGCGGGAAATATCGAACGCATCATGGCCGATGCAATGCCTCTATCTGTACCGGTAGTTGTGGATAGTGGTTACGGCGCTAATTGGCTGGAAGCGCATGAGTAGCGGCGCCATGGATATTTGTTAGTTCAGAATAAGAGAAACATTGTCAAAAGTTATTTTTCAGAATTAACAGGCTTGCCCTTAAAAATTGCTTCGATTTCTTCTTTGGAGAAGGCCTTGCCGGTGCCAATCCCAGGGCATTCATTTTCAATCAGAATCCATCGTTTTTCGGTTTTGAGGTTTTGTGGCCAAAAAGGGAAAGTTTTGCACTGAATTGGCCGAACGGGATAAATAACACATTTATCTTCTTCCAGGAAAATACAATCCTCGCCTGCATGATCGACCAGGCACGTATATTTGCCTTCCTTGCGTGTAAAGTTTTTTATAAAATCATCGGCAGGTATTTTTAAATGTTTGGCGATGGGCTCCACCTCAACATCACGTACAACCACAAAGCCGCCACTTACTTTACAGCAGTTGGAACAGCCATCCTGGCATTTAAAATAGATCGGGGTTTTTATATTTATTCTGGCCATTTTCAGTATTTAAAAATTGAACCTCTTTTAATAAGAAATGATTATTACAGATCCAAAAAAATGTTTAGATTTATTCCATCCTTTTGCGTTAATATTTGATTATTTCATTTACCTGTCTTCAATTTAAAAAAAAGAGCAAGAGAATGATTATGAGAAAGAACAACTTTGATTGATAATTCCCGTGTAATCCTGCACATGGATATGGATGCGTTTTTTGCTTCTGTGGAGCAACGTGACAACCCTGACTATCGTGGCAAACCTGTTATCGTGGGCGCAGACCCTCAAGGTGGCAAAGGGCGTGGCGTAGTCTCAACCTGTTCGTATGAAGCGCGCTCATTTGGTGTGCATTCGGCCATGCCCATCCGTACGGCTTATAAATTATGCCCACAGGGGATTTATGTTTGGCCACATGGTAAACTTTATAGCCAGGTAAGCAAACAGGTTTTTGAAATACTTTATGAGTTTACCGATCAGGTTGAACCTCTTTCCATTGATGAAGCTTTTATGGATGTCACCGGTTCCATTCGCCTGTTCGGCGAGGGTGAAAAAATCGCGCAGCTTATTAAGGATCGGATCAAAGAGAAACTAAACCTTACGGCCTCGGTGGGAATGGCGCCCAATAAATATCTCGCAAAAATTGCCTCCGATCTTGAAAAACCGGACGGGCTTGTGGTTGTTGACCCCGAAAAAATATCTGAGTTTCTTCATCCCTTGCCTATTTCACGATTATGGGGCGCAGGCAAGCAGACCCAAAAAGTGTTACATAAAATGGGGATTGAGACCATTGGAGAGCTTGCCGCCTTCCCGGAAGATATTTTAAAAAAGAAATTGGGCAAAATGGGCGATCATTTTTATAAGCTGGCCCACGGGATTGATAACCGGGAAGTACATGCAGGGCAGGGTGTTAAATCGGTGAGCAACGAGCATACTTTTTCTACAGATATTCGAGACGGGGAGAAGTTGCGCAAGAGGCTCTCCGCATTATGTGACAAAGTTGGTTACCGATTACGCAAGCACAAGCTAAACGGTAAAACAATCCATCTCAAGCTACGCTACTCCGATTTCTCGACCATCACACGGAACAAAACAGTACAATCCCCGACAAACGCCACCGAAATAATCTATAAAACTATTACAAAATTATTTGAAAAGAATTATATTAAAGGACGAACGGTCCGCTTGATTGGTGTTGGGGTAAGCGGCTTTGAAAAACAGACAGGCCAGCAACTCTCCATTTTTGACAGCGCCGATAATAAAGGCAAGCAGCTTGATGCGTTGGAAGATGAAATCCGTTTAAAGTTTGGCACAAAGGCCATAAATCGTGCCGACAGCCTCGGGGCTTCCATCCGTGATGATTTTGATAGGTAAAATAAAACAGCCTGAGTTCGATCTAAAGAAAACATTTATTTTAGTATGATTTTTTTTCTGGAACTCACCCCTAAATCCTCACTCTTACAAGAGAGGGGACTTGAAAAACTTAAAATTCGTAGAAACTGTGTTGGGGTGAGTTGTTTTATTTGCCTTTCTTATTGTTAAAATAATTTTTTCAATGTAAAAGTTTTATATCGAACTCATGTTAAAACAATAAAATCTATTTTTATAAGGTGATCAATGAAATACTTTCTATCTATTTTCTTTTTGTTCGGTACGCTTACTGCCCAGGAAAATTATTTTCAACAATATGTCAATTATGTAATCGACGCCAGGTTGGATATTAATGAAAACCGGATTGAGGCCAATCAGAAACTATTATATGTAAACCATTCGCCGGACACGCTTAAATCCGTTTATTTTCATCTCTATTTTAACAGGTATAAAGAAGGCGCCTATTTGGAGGATGGCAACTTGCTTAAACGGACAACGGCCTATTTGGAAATTAAAAGTATTTCAGAAAATGGAAAAGAAAATAGTGCGTTTGAAATTGACCACACCTTGATGCGGCTCGATCTGAATAAAGCTATCGCGCCAAAAGATTCTGTACTGCTTAAGTTTGATTTTGTGGCAAAACTACCACCGGCCGCAGGCCGTTACGGCTATCAGGGTTTGCATTATGATGTGGGCAACTGGTTTCCCACACCTGTTGTGTACGATAAAGAGGGCTGGCACCTTCATCAGCACATCAGCAACGAATTTTATCAGGAGTGGGGTGATTTTAAAGTAGACATAACCGTACCAAAGGGTTTTGTCCTTGGGGCAACCGGCAAATTGATCAATGCAGATGAGGCCATGCAGGACACGACCAAAGAAGTGCGCGAATGGTTTGATCAAAACCCGGACGACACAACATCCACAACAACCTGGAAATATGAAGCCCACAATGTACACGATTTTGCATGGAGCGCCGACCCGGATTATCGTTATATCACAAAAAGCTGGGATGGCATCGATGTACATTATCTTGTAATGGACCAGAATTATGAAGCATGGAAGAAAGAGGTTTTACCCGGTTTTGGCAGTATCCGTTTTTTTAGTGAACGTTTTGGCCGTTATCCATACAGCCAGTTAACCGTGGCCGATACGTACATCCATGCAGGCGGGATGGAATATCCCGGAATTGTGTTTATCAACACTTACATCCATCCCGATTACCGCCTTTCTTTTTTCAGGGCTGTCATAGTCCATGAGATTGCCCATAACTGGTTTTATGGACTGCTTGGCTCCAATCAAACCGAATTTGAGTGGATGGACGAGGGCTTTACCCAGTTTGCAGAAATCCTTGGGGTGGAAGACTTATATGGCTTACACGGTAATTATAATTTTGGGTATCGTAGCCTGTTGTACAAATATTTTGGAACCGAGCGCAATGAACGGCCTGCGGCGCATTTAACATCGCTGCGGTTAATAAAATCGGGATTGGAAAAAGACCCGGTAAACACCATGCCGGATAAATTTGGTTATGGGGCCGGCGCCTCGCAATATGACAAGGCCGGGACAATTATCCTCATGCTTGAGAATGTAATGGGCCCAAAGCTTTTTTGGAAGGGCATGAAGGCCTATTATGATAAATGGCACTTTAAGCATCCGCAGCCCGAAGATTTTAAGCATGTAATGGAAGAAGCCTATGGCGCTGATTTGGATTGGTTCTTCGCCGATTGGATTTACAGCGTGCGTAAGCTTGATTACAAATTGAGCGGGTTGAAAAATATCGAAACAGACACGGGTTTTGTTGCCGAAATTGAAATTGAAAAACTTGAAGATATTCACATGCCTGTTGATTTGCTCCTCACCCTCGAAAACGGCGATTCCCTTATTTACCGGATTCCAATTTTAACTTTTTTTCCAAAAACAGCGGATCGAAAATATCTCGATCCCTGGAATTTTAGTCAAAAAAAATACACCGTAAAAATCCCTGTCAAAGGCCGGGTTACGGAGGCAGTAATTGATCCCGAGAATGCCTTGCTGGATGTTAATAAATTAAATAACAGCAGCCGGACAATCCCCAAAATGGATTTTGTTTTTATAAAACGGCAGTCATCTGTACCGCCTTTAGATAAATATTTGTGGGAAACCTGGCCATCGGTTTTTTATAATGATGTGGATAACCTGAAACTGGGTTTTGCCAATTATGGCGGCTATCTAAACCGCTATCATCTGGTTGATCTTAAATCATGGTACAAAATTAATACCGGAAATGTGGATTTTATGCTGAAATATGCGCATCCAATAAACCTTTTTAGGAAAACAACTTTAATGGCAAAAGCTTATGTTTTGGATGGACGGCAAGGTGCCAATTTAAAGCTGCGTTTTAGCCCGTCGCGAACCTCTTTTCACTTTTTATCTTTGGCGCATTACAGCCTTTTTGACAACAGGTACTTAAACGCCCCCTGGCAACGTGGTCATTTTAGCTCGATTGCCTTAAATATGAATTATTATCTAAAAAGCAGGCGATCGGCAAACAATACTTTTATTGGCCTCAGCCTTAAAAATTCGCTTGCCGGCAGCACCGAGGATTTCGGTATTGCCCGTGTCGATATCCGGCAAACTTTAAGCGACCGCTACTCGGATTATAAACTAACAATTAATTTAAAGGGCGGTGTGGCCGCAAAAAACACACCGGCCCAGGAGCTTTTTAATTTATCCGGGGCGAGCTCAGTAAAAGAGTTTGATGCGGATTATTACCGTGCCAAAGGAAGCTTGCCCGTAAGTTGGCGCAGGAACGGGCATTTATATTTAGATGATTTCGCCAAAGTACGCGGCGCTTCACTTTTTAATGAAAACTATCTACTTTATGGACAAAATATTTTGGCAGCTAGCTTTGATTTTAACTTCCCCAATATATTTACCTACCTCAGCCTGTACGATCTGGATGTCTTTGATAATTTCCTTTTTGCAGATGTGGGAACTGTTTGGAATGGAAAAACACCGTCCTTTGATAAGTTTGTCAAATCAGCAGGGGTATCAATTGCCTATAATAATTTTAACAAAATCCGACAAATCTTTGGATTGCAGGAAGTGAAAATGGATTTTCCGATTTGGGTGGGCCAAAGTGGAAACGTAAACCAGGGCAGTGCTTTTCGCTGGTTGATTAGTTTTGACTTTCAACTAGGCCAAACACCCATATTTTAAATCTGAAATCAATATAAAGGTAAAAAGTGGAATTAAAAAAAATCGCCTTTTCGATCTGTTTACTGTTGATGTTGGGTGCCTGCACGCATTCAACAAATCAAAAAATTGATAAGATACTTTCTGACTATTCAGGTGATGTGCCCGGCGCTTCGCTGATAATCATAAAAAACGGAAAAGTGTTTCTGCAAAAAAGTTATGGCCTGGCTGATCTGGAAAAGCATGTTCCGGTAACTGCTGCAACAAATTTTCGACTGGCATCCATCACGAAGCAGTTTACGGCCATGTGCATAATGATGCTCGTTGAACAGGAAAAATTAAAATATGACGATACCCTCAAGGATATATTCCCTGACTTTCCCGAATATGGAAAAAAGATCACCATTGCCCAATTGCTTAACCACAGTTCCGGATTAATCGCCTATGAAAACCTGTTGGCCGATTCTGTCACGCGGCAAATTTTGGATAAAGATGTCCTTGAGATGGTGATGATGCAGGACTCAACTTATTTTGAACCCGGTTTTAAACACCGTTACAGTAACTCCGGCTATGCTGTTTTGGCAATGATTATTGAAAAAGTGTCGGGACGCTCGTTTGCCACATTTTTAGCAGAGAATATTTTTATGCCTTTAAAAATGGATGCAACAGTAGCCTTCCAGGATGGCATTTCCGAAGTGGAAAACAGGGCTTTTGGCTATGCGGACACCGATAGCGGGTTTATTTTTAAAGACCAAAGCCGGACCAGCGCTGTGCTTGGGGACGGTGGGATTTATTCGTCTGTAAACGATCTTTATAAATGGGATCAGGCTTTGTACACCGGGAAACTTGTTTCCAAACCCACCTTGCAAATAGCCTGGACACCACAAAAACTTGAAGGCACACCTGATAATATTTACGGTTTTGGCTGGCGGATAGATTCTTTAGCTGGGCATCGGCGTCTTCATCATAACGGCGCAACGAGTGGTTTCAGAAATTCCATCCAGCGTTTTCCGGATGATTCATTAACTGTCATTTTGCTTACCAACCGAAGTGAGCCTTCTGTTTTTCCATTACTTGAAAACATAGCACAATTGTTATTAAGGTAGGATTTCAAAGCCGATCGAAATAAAATTGTAAAAAGGATTTATTATCGAGATTATTGAATCTTATGAGTATGATTATTGGGGTTTTCATTTAAATCATAAATTCGGTAAAGAGCAGATTAAAAATCACATCAAAAAGATAGCACTCACAAAGCCGCTAAGATATAAAAACAAAAATTCGTGAATTAGTGGCCTAAAATATAGATTTGCTGAAACCCCTTTTTTATTTAGATAGAAGTTGTAGGATTTATAAATTTAATTTTGCCATCAGCGAATTTATTGCCTTTGAATTTTGCATCACATAAAAATGGATCGATGGGACACCGTGTGCAATTAATTCGTTTACCTGGTATGCCGCCCACTCAACGCCTGCTTCACACACATTATTTGTAGGCATTTTCATAACTTCTTTGGTAAGGTCAGAAGGAAGGTCAATATAAAAATTACGGGGGATTGAACTCAGGTTTGATTTACGGGTCAATATTTTTAATCCCGGAATGATCGGCGCTTCAATACCCGCGTCCCTGCATTTTTTTTCAAATTCAAAAAACTTGGCATTATCGTAAAACATTTGTGTTACAATGTACGAAGCTCCCGCATCAATTTTTTCTTTTAGATGTAATATATCCGTATCCAGGTTTGGCGCTTCAAAATGTTTTTCCGGGTAACCGCCCACTCCTACACAGAACTCCGCTGCCCGTGCATCCAGTAAATTTTATTCTAGATATTTTCCATGGTTCATGTCATTAACCTGGCGTACAAGGTCGATCGCATAGGCGTTTGTAGTACGCCCATCAGGGATTGGTTTTACCGTATCGTCACCACGAACGGCCAAAACATTTTCAATTTCCAGATATTGCAGGTCGATCATGAAATCTTCAGTTTCTTCGCGGGTGAAGCCCTGACATAAAATATGTGGCACCGCATCAATATTATATTTTTTTTGGATTAACGCACAAATGCCAAGCGTGCCGGGGCGCTTGCGTTTGGTTTTGCGTTTGATGCCATCCGTTGTTTCTTCGTAGATAACTTCGGCTGCATGGCTGGTAATATCGATAAACGGTGGGTTATATTGGGCAAGATCGTCCACAAGCGCCAATAAACTTTTTATATCGCCTCCACGTTTAGGTGGGATAATCTCAAAACTAATTAATGTTTCTTTTGCCTTGCTTAAATGATCAATTACTTTCATTGGGCATCCTAATTTTTTAAAAAATCAAATTAAATAAAACTAACCATACAGAACTAAAGTATTTCGGATAAAATCAAAATTAATTAAATAAACTGAAAATATAAAATGTGTATATATCTTCAACTCTGTCGATTGCAGAAAATGTTAAAGTTATAAATTTATACTGTTTAATATTAAAGTTATAAATTTATAATGTTTATAGAGAACTGATTTTTATTTAACTTAAATTTTATTAAAAATGCAAATTTGGAGAATTCATGGCAGGAAAACAAAAAGTTCATAATGTTACATTATTACCGGGCGACGGCATAGGCCCGGAAGTAACTTCTGCGGCGCGCAAAGTCGTCGCAGCTGCCGGCGTAATAGTCGATTGGGAAATAATGGATGCGGGGGCAGGGGCAATCGAGAAGCACGGTACAACATTGCCGGACGAGACAATTGCCTCAATCAAAAAAAACAAAATAGGATTAAAAGGGCCGATCACAACACCGATTGGTGAGGGCTTTACTTCAGTAAATGTTGGTTTGCGTAAAACGCTGGATTTATATGCAAATATCCGTCCGGTCCGGTCGGCTATGGGAATTTCAATCCATCATAAGCCAATCGACCTTGTAATTTTTAGAGAGAATACGGAAGACCTTTATTCCGGGATGGAAAATGATATCGCGCCCGGTGTTGCGCAAAGCCTTAAAATTATCACAGAGAAAGCCTCGACACGTATTGCAAAAGCGGCGTTTGAATGGGCTATTGAAAAAGGACGGCATACAGTCCATGCAGTGCATAAAGCAAATATCATGAAAAAAAGTGATGGCCTGTTTTTAGACAGTGTTCGGAAAGTGGCCATCAAATACCCGGACATTACCTATAAGGAAATTATTGTAGATAATTGTGCCATGCAGATGGTGATGCACCCTGAACAATTTGATGTAATGGTCCTTGGCAATTTATACGGGGATATTATCTCTGACCTTGCCGCAGGATTGGTTGGTGGGTTGGGCGTTGTTCCCGGGGCAAATATTGCTGAAAATATAGCTGTGTTCGAATCAGTTCATGGCAGTGCGCCGGATATTGCGGGAAAAGGCATTGCAAACCCACTAGCAACAATCTTATCAGCAAATATGATGCTGCGCTATATGGGGTACGGCAAAGATGCTGACCGAGTACAGGCAGCAACGGTCCTGTTTCTTTCTGAGAAAAAACACCTTACACCGGATATGGGCGGCAATGCCACAACGGATGAAATGGTTGAAGCGCTTATTGCAAAGATTAAACTTCTACGTTAAAAATAAATAATCACAAAAAAACAGAATATTATGATCCGATATTTAACCGCCGGGGAATCACATGGCCCCGGCCTTGTAAGTATTGTTGAAGGCTTACCGGCAAATCTTGAATTGAATTTAGAACGTCTAAACCATGAATTGTTTCGTCGTCAACAAGGCTATGGCAGGGGCCGAAGACAGCAGATTGAGCAAGATAAAATAGAAATATTGTCAGGCGTACGTTTTAAAAAGACACTGGGCAGCCCTGTCAGTTTTTTATTGCGCAACAAGGACTGGAAAAACTGGACAGACATAATGGCCATTGGGGAAGGAACCTCTAAAAAGGAGGTGACCAAGCCCAGGCCGGGACATGCCGATTTGGCAGGGGCGATGAAATATGACTTTGCGGATATGCGCAATGTATTAGAACGCTCCAGTGCACGCGAAACAGCTATGCGAGTGGCTGCGGGCGCTTTTGCCAAAGAGCTGCTTTATGCCTTTAATATTTCGGTTCAATCGCATGTAATTGAATTAGGCCCTGTTAAGGCAAAGAGTGTTTGTCCTAATATCTCCAATATTTCCGAGGAAGCTGATAAATCACCCGTTCGTTGTTTGGATAAGGATGCGCAGCAAGAAATGATTGCATTTATTGACCAGGCAAAAGAGGAGGGCGATACGGCCGGCGGTATTATTGAGGTTGTTATTAAAAATACACCTCCGGGACTTGGCAGTTATGTCCAATGGGATAGAAAGCTGGACGCACAATTGGCTTTTGCACTCATGTCGATCCAGGCTGTTAAAGGTGTTGAGGTTGGAATGGGATTTGATGCAGCAAGGACGCCCGGCTCCAAAGTGCATGACGAAATCCTCTATTCGGATAATAAATTTTCCCGTAAAACAAATAATGCGGGTGGTATTGAAGGCGGTATGAGCACGGGCGATGACATTGTGCTTAGGCTTGCGATGAAGCCTATCCCAACCTTAATGAAGCCTTTGGCCTCGGTTGATATAAAAACTAAAGAAGCATACACGGCCCATGTGGAACGGAGTGATGTTACTGCTGTTCCTGCCTGTTCGGTTATCGCCGAAGCGGTTGTTGCCCCGGTACTTGCCAATGCCTTTTTGGAGAAGTTTGGAACGGATACGATGGAGGATATTCAATCATCGTATGCTGCTTATTTGGAAAGATTAAATAAAATATAAGGACAGATTATCTCTGTCCTTTTTCAATTTTTGCGAGTAGTGATTTTGCTTCTCTGTTACGTGGGCTTTTATTTAAAATACTTCTTAAAATATTTGCCGCTTTCCCGTTAAATCCCTGTGCACGAAAAACTTTTGCCAAAACAAGATTTGACCGGGCATCGTTTGGGTTACGCTTGATTTTAGTATCTAGGTCTTTCAGGAAAATCTTTAACACATTTTTATACTGGTGCTCCGGTCCCAGGGTGGGCTTTCGTACAAAAATAGAAGGAGCAATATAAAAAACTTTTTTGTATTGCTCTATGGCCTGTGGCAGACGATCTGTTTTTTCAAAAACTTCTGCAAGCTTTGTATGGGCCTTAACCAGGTTAGGGACAATCAATATTGTTTTCTTAAAATAATTTTCTGCTAAATTATAATTACCCATCTCCAGGTAGGTTAATGCGAGGTTAAATGTAGCCTGCATAAATTTGGGCCTTGCCTGAGATGCTTTCGTAAATGCATCGACCATGTCCTGATAAACTTCGCGTTTTTTTATGGGGTCGATCCCGGTAGTTTTTTTAAATTTATTTTCCGATACAGCTTTTTTTCCATTTGTGCTTTCATCGAGTAAATCAAGAAATGCTTCAACCAGCTCTTCTAAAACCGCTTGTTTATAGATTGTTACGCCCTTCATAAAATTTGCAACCGCATTATTTGGGTCTCTTTTCAATATGGCATTAAACTCTATCAAAGCATTATAAAAAATCTGTGTACGGTAATAAACCTCACCCAGCGTTTGCCGGTATTTCTTATTTAATGGGGCAAGCTCTACTGCTTTTCGATAATCTGCAATTGACTTACGGATATTCTTTTGGGCGACAAGTAAGTTGCCATATTCAAAATAAGCCGGGGCATAATCCGGGTTTAACTCCGTGGATTGATCCAGGTATTTTTTTGCATCGGTATAATTTTTATCAAGAATGCTAATTTTTCCAAGATAATAAAATGGCTTGGGATCATTTGGATTAAATTCTGTTACTTTTTTAAAATCCGCTAAGGCTAAAGCATATTTTTTTTCTTTTTCATAAATCAATCCACGACCATAATAGGGTTTATCAAAATTGGGAAGGGCTTTTATTATTTTATTAAATTGTGCCAAGGCTTGTGGATATTTTTTTGTGTTAAAATAAAGTATCCCCAAGTTATAATATGCCTCCCAAAAATTTTTATCCTTAGCAATGGCCTCTTTAAAAAGGCCAATAACAATGTTTGAGTTCGGCCGTGCTTTCCGGTTTTCAATATACGCCTTAATAAAACTTTCAAAGGCCTTATTATTGTTTGTTAAGGTCCTGTTCATCAAAGTACGTTCTTGCGAGGATACGGGTATTCCAGAGATATGAAGCAATTGCTGAACAATTTTATTGGTTACCCCGACCATATCTGTTTTTGAAGCCGAGAACCGTTCGGTATATATCAGCTTTCCATTTCCCGTATTATGATAAAGAATTTCAAAATTAATTTGAGAAGCAGAATCCACATATGTACCAGAGACAGTAACCTGAGCATTTACCAATCGCCCAATTTGGGAAGCTGTACGGCTGTTTAATGCACCTTTTCTGTAGGAAATTTCATTTAGGACACTTTTAATTGAGTTTTTGTCTATTACATAAAAGCCAGACAGTACAGAAAGTTTATTATAGAGCAAATATTCTACACCGCCAGAAATCCAGTCAATTGAATTGTTGCCTTTATTACTGAGTGGTACAAGGGCAACTTTACGTTTATCCTGTGCGAATGTGAGGGTGAGGAAAGTTAAAAGTAGAAAAAAAGTAATTCTGAATTTCATTAAATTTTCCAATTTGGTTTTTTGTTTCTTTCAAAAACAAAGCGACTTCATAAGGTCGACAGAATTTTAATACTCTTAAAAATTAAATTTTTAGGAGATGGAATTTATTCTATTTTTGTAATAATAAAAAGTAAATCTATTTATTAATTTATTTCAACTCGATGAAATTGATTTTTTTTACAGTTCTTAAACGCCATTAGCTTAAAAAATCGATTAAATCTATTTTTGTAAAAATATTATCTAATTTCCCAGCATCCATTACTAAAACAGCATTCTCTCCGGATTTCAACAAGTCAAGAACTTTAAATACCGGCGTATCTTTCTCAACAGAACTAAAATGGGTGCGTACTAACTGGGTGATTGTATTTGAAGAAGAGGAACCACTGCTTAACATATAATCAAGAATAGAAGATTCACTAATTAACCCAATTATTTTTCCATCGTCAATGACCGGCATTTGTGAAATATTTTTATTTTTCATTATAGAAATCACATCCCGAATCAAAGCCTGGCTGTTTGTTGTAACAAGCTGTTTTGGATTGTTTTCACTTAAATCACCGATTAATCCTGTGTTATCGGTTTTTAGTAATCCGTTATCACGCATCCATTCATCATTATAAACTTTTGAGAGGTACCTAAAACCTGTGTCAGGCAAGATGGTTACAACATTTTTATCGGCGGGTAAACTTTTTGCCACCTGTAATGCGCCCCAAACTGCTGCTCCCGATGAACCTCCGCCAAATATACCTTCTTTACGCGCCATTAACCGGCAGGTCTCAAATCCGTCAATATCACTGACCTGGTAAATGTCATCCACCACGTTGAAATCCATGGCGTCAACCATCATATCCTCACCGATGCCTTCGAGTTTATACACATTAGGCTCACCGGGTTTTCCGTGCTTAAAATAGTCATAAAAAACAGAACCGATCGGGTCCACAGCGATCACTTTTATATCAGGATTTTTTTCCTTCAAATATTTAGCGACACCGCTTAAGGTCCCACCTGTGCCAATCCCTGCAACAAAATAATCGATCTTTCCTTCCATCTGCTCCCATAATTCAGGGCCGGTAAATTTGTAGTGGGCTTCAGGGTTATCCGGGTTGTGATATTGATTTACATAAAAAGAATTGTCTGTATTTTTATGGATGCGTTTTGCGGTTTCATAATAACTTTGCGGGGAATCCGCAGGAACATTTGTGGGCGTCACAACAACCTTTGCCCCAAAAGCCTTCATGAAATTTATCTTTTCAGAACTCATTTTATCGGGGATTGTGAAAATGGCATTATAATCTTTTACCGCGGCAACCATGGCCAGGCCGGCGCCCGTATTGCCGGATGTGTTTTCTACGATGGTTCCACCTTCGCTAAGTTTATTATTTTCTTCGGCTTTGTTTACAATGTGCTTGGCGATACGGTCCTTAATACTTCCACCGGGATTCATGTATTCCAGCTTTGCGTACACATTGGCCTGATTGGATGGGACGAGCTTGTTTAATTTAATAATCGGTGTGTTGCCAATTGCTTCTAAAATATTGTCAAAAACTTTCATTCATTTTCCTTGTTCAGAGTATTTGTATTTTGAAAAAACGTAATCTAAAAAAAAATCTTTATAAATCGAACATTTCTGATCACAATATTTGATAAAAAAAGAGTGAGCCTGTAATTTATCAAACTTTAATCTAAAAAAATAATTCAAAATTCCCTCTTTAATTTTTTTCCTTAGGGGATTTGATCATCTACAACAAACCGTATGAGGCTTTGTATGTTTAAACTTGTTTACTTTTTAATATTTAGCGTGTTGATTATTTCGTGTCAAAAAAATAGTGAGAAAAAAAATATGATTGATCAAAAGGTTGCACAATTTTCGCCCACATTATTAAAATATGATGAGTCAATATTAGATGACCGTCAAAAAATCGTGGTCGATAAACTGAGCCAGGCAGCCCAAATTATGGATGAAATATTTTTAGAACAGGTTTTCAGTAAAAACTTGGAGATCAAATCTGAGTTGGAAAAATCTAAAAATGAAAATGATAAAAAAGTATTGCAGTATTTTGAGATAATGTACGGGCCATTTGATCGTTTGGACCATAACAAGGCCTTTTATGGCGATTATAAAAAACCGGCCGGCGCTAATTTTTATCCCGAAGATATGACAAAAGAAGAATTTGAAAAATGGATTGTGGACCATCCGGAAGACAAAGATGCTTTTGTCTCTGAATTCACTGTCATTCGGCGTAAGGATGATAAACTCATTGCCATCCCTTATTCCGAGTTTTATAAAGAGCCACTTGGACGCGCCGCAAAACTGCTTCGCGAGGCAGCGGAATACGCAGATAACCCGACTTTGAAAAACTATCTGGAAACCCGCGCAACCGCTTTTGAAACCAATGACTATTTTGAAAGCGACATGGCCTGGATGGATTTAAAAGATCATGATATCGAAGTTGTAATCGGCCCGTACGAGGTTTATGAAGATGAAATGTTCAATTATAAAGCGGCCTTTGAGTGTTTTCTTACCGTTCGCGATCCCGAAGAAAGTGAAAAGCTAAAAGTATTTGGCTGTTTCTTAAATGATATGGAAAAGCATTTACCCATACCGGAGGAGCATAAAAACTTCAACCGTGGTTCTGAGTCGCCAATAGTTGTTGTTCAGGAAGTACTTTACTCCGGCGATACAAAAGCCGGAATCCAGACCATTGCTTTTAATTTGCCCAATAACGAAAAAGTGCGCGAGGCAAAAGGCTCAAAAAAAGTGATGTTGAAAAGTCTGCACGAAGCAAAATTTAAGAAACAGGTTATCCCAATCGCTAAATTAATTATGACAAGCGATGATTTGCCTTATGTTACCTTCTCCGGATTTTTCAATCATACTTTAATGCATGAAATGAGCCATGGGATCGGCCCGGGAAATATCGTTAAAGATGGCAATAAGACAGAGGTTAAAATTGAGCTGAAAGAAACCTATTCAACCATCGAAGAATGCAAAGCAGATGTTTTAGGTATGTATAATAATTTGTTCATGATAGAGAAGGGCATCTACCCAAAAGAGTTTGAAAAAGAGATTTGGCCTTCCTTCCTTGCCGGGATATTTCGCTCTATTCGTTTTGGGATCAATGAAGCCCACGGCGGGGGCAATGCGCTGATCTTTAATTATTTATTTGAGAAGGGCGCTTACAAATTTGATAAAAAAAATGACCGCCTTAGTATTGATTATTCAAAGATAAATGATGCTTTAACATCTTTGGCTACGGAGTTATTGATGATCGAGGCAAAAGGCGACTATGAGGCTTCGAAGGCCATAATGAAAAAGTATATCGTTATGTCCCCGGTGATGGAACGTATGATTAAAAAGCTCTCAGATATCCCGGTGGACATCAAGCCGATTTTCCAAATTGAGCAAAAATAAATAATTTTGAAAAGTTATTAGAAACAGCAGATAAACATATTTACGGGCAGAGTAGTCTACTGTTAGTGCTGATATAAAAATCTTTATGCCCAAAGATTTTTTAGTTTTGTACGATAAGGAAAATATCTAAAACTAAAGTATCTTTTAATGTGAACTAAAACTTATGCAAAAACGCGCAAAAATTATTTGTACCATCGGCCCGACGAGTAACACAGAAGAAATGCTTACTAAACTTGCACGCTCGGGGATGGATGTTGCCCGCCTCAATTTTTCTCATGGCACGCACGAAAGCCATCTGGACAACATTAAACTCATTCGCAAGGTTTCAAAAAAGATTGGTAAACCCATTGCGGTTCTTATGGACCTTCAGGGCCCCAAAATTCGTATCGGTCATTTTGCCGAGGGATGCGTAACCGTAAAACCGGGCGAGCTGTTTACCATCGTAACCGATGATGTCCCCGGTACACAATATATTGTGAGCACGTCTTACAAAAACCTGCCAAACGATGTAAAACCCGATGATAATATTTTAATAAATGATGGACTTATCCAGCTTAAGGTTGACCGGACCACAGATACGGAAGTTTTTTGCGAGGTTGTAATTGGCGGGATATTATATGACCGGAAAGGGATTAACCTTCCCGGCGTAGAAGTTTCTGAACCATCCATGACAAAAAAAGATATTGAGGATTTGAAATTTGGCCTAAAACATGGTGTTGATTATGTTGCGCTCTCTTTTGTGCGGGAAGCCCAGGATATTCGGGATTTAAGAAATATGATGGGTGAAAACCCGGTTCCCATAATCGCAAAAATTGA
>JAJRVW010000196.1 GCA_024277115.1 Calditrichota bacterium | reverse complement strand
GGGAAAACTGTTCGGTCCTTTCAGAACCAAACAGAAAGGATAATTGGAGAGAAAAAGAACAATTAGTAAATAAAATACTGTAAACCTATTTCAGGACTTGACAAACTTGAAACTTGAAACTTGAAACTTGAAACTTGAAACTTGAAAATAGAAAGTACTTATAAATGAGCGAACCCATTGTGGCCATTATTGGCCGACCCAATGTAGGAAAATCTACCCTTTTTAACCGCATGATCGGATCGCGACATGCCATTGTTGACGATAAGCCGGGCGTAACCAGAGACAGAAACTACGGCTATGTGGAATGGACCGGACAGCAGTTTGTACTGATCGATACCGGCGGCTATATGCCTACTTCCACCGAGCAGATGGACATGGCCATAAAAGAGCAGGTTGATATTGCCATGGACGAATCGGATGTACTTCTTTTTGTTTTGGATGCGCAGACCGGTATTACTGAAATTGATGAACAAATAGCCCAGATGTTGCGCAAAAGTGAGCGGGAAGTGATGGTTGTAGTGAACAAAGTAGACGATCAGCGCAACGATCCTTATGTGGGCGAGTTTTATAATTTGGGATTGGGCGAGCCGATACCCATCTCCGCAATGAAAGGGCGGAGCATAGGTGACTTTCTTGACTCATTAGCTGCAATCATAAAAAGCGTACCACCTACAGATACCGATTTTGACGGTGTAAAGATGGCTGTAGTTGGCAAAGAAAATGTAGGCAAGTCTTCCCTTGTAAATACTTTGATGGAGAAGAACCGCTCCATTGTAACCGATATCCCGGGCACAACACGCGATTCCATCGACTCTGAGTTAAACTACAAAAATAAAAAATTTTTATTGATTGATACAGCCGGATTGAAGAAGAAAGCCAAGGTGAAGGAAAATATTCTTTTTTACAGCAACCTGCGTACCTTCCGTAGCATCCAGCGCTGTGACGTTGTGGTGTACATGGTCGATATCAACGAAGGTTTGTCACGACAGGATGTTTATTTGCTAAACGAAGCAGCCAATCAGCGTAAAGGGATTGTTTTGTTGCTTAACAAATGGGACCTGATCGACAAGGATCATAAAACTATCAATGAATATACGCTCGATATTCGTGAGCGTCTAGGGGTGTTGCGTTATATCCCGATGATGTTTGTTTCGGTACATAATAAACAGCGTTTGTACAAAGCCCTGGATTTGGTGAATAACGTGGTGGAGCAAATGGCCAAACGCATCACTACTTCGCAGCTAAATAACTTTTTTGAACCATTGATCCATACGACCACGCCGCCGGCGATTAAAGGAAAAGAGATAAAAATCAACTATATCACCCAGTTGCATGCCAGCTTCCCTTTGTTTGCTTTTTACAGTAATCATCCCCATTTGATTACTGATAATTATAAACGGTTTTTGGAAAATAAATTACGTGAAGAATTTGGTTTTGAGGGCGCGCCGGTAATTTTATCTTTCCGAAACAAAAATAAAGAAAAGTAGAATTATAAATACCGTAGAGAGGTGATTTATCACGTCTCTACCGGAAATAAAAAATGAATAAAAAAAATAGCTGTCGTATTAAATTATTAGTGATAATTTCCCTGATGTTTGTGCTGCCCCTTTTTGCGGAAATGACAGCACAGCAACAAGAGTTGCAGAACCGTGTAAAAACACATCTTGGAATAGACACATCCGAAATTAAACCTTTATACGGCTTCACCTACCAAATTGCGTTGACCGAAATTGATGATCAGCTAAGCCCCGACTTGCAAAAAATTGCCGATACGATAATCTCCCCAAACAGGCCAAAACGCAGCTTGATGGCGCAGTCGCCTTCCGGAAAGTTTAACATTTATTATGAAGCAGACCCTGACAGTTTTCATGCAGTCCCTGCCGAGGATATTTCGGGCAATGGTATTCCCGATTTTATTGACTCTGCCGCCGTCTTTTTAGATTATTGCTGGCAACAGGAAATCGAAGTGATGGGTTACCAGCCACCATTGGACTCGTTGGGAAATCCTGTCGATCATTACGATGTGTATTTTAGTAATATGAGCTATTATGGTTTTATCACTTTTGAGCATGAAATCCTCGCTTTGCCCGGTGATAATTATACCTCGTATATGGAACTGAACAGCACTTTCCAGAGAAGTTTTTTTACAAAAGGGTTGGATGGAATGCGGGCCACCTGTGCGCACGAGTTTCATCATGCCATACAAATTGGCTACAATTTTAGAAGCGATGACACCTATATTTTTGAGATGACTTCCACCTGGATGGAAGATGTAATCTACCCCGGTATAAATGATTATTATCAATATTTAAACAGCCTGTTTTTAAATGCGCAAAGCGCAGGGTTTACAGATTTGGGCCAGCGCTATGGCAATGGCATTTATTTTAAACTGCTTGCCACGCAACACTCCCAGGCTGTAGTACGGGAAATTTGGGAACAGATAAAAAACGAAAAAGCTATTGATGCCATTGAGACAATCCTAAATAAAAAAGGGTCGTCTTTTTCACAGAGTTTAAACGATTATGGCAAATGGATGTATTTTACCGGCGAACGCGCTATCCCGGATTTGTTTTTTGATGATGCCGCCGATTTCCCGATGGTTACAATCCCTAACTCGGCAAAGTTTAGCGGCGAGTCTATTGTAAAACTGGAAACGGCCATTGCGCCACAATCCTTTTATTATATTGCGGTCGATTCTATTCTTAACAACAGCGGTGTTGCCTCGGTTTTGGTGAAAACAAATAATCCCAATATCCGGCTCAATTATTTTAACAGCGCCCAAAATGCTGTACAATCCATCAGCTCGGGGGTAAACCAGCCCATCGTACTCGAGCAGGTGCCGCAGGATTTTATAT
>JAJRVW010000195.1 GCA_024277115.1 Calditrichota bacterium | reverse complement strand
GATCGCTCGTTGGTGAAAGCCATAAAACCAAAATAGCCGTGCGCTTTGCCAAGGCCTGAGAAATTTACACCACCAAAAGGCAGATTAGGATGGGCAAACTGCCATGTGGTTTCATTAATAGCAACGGTCCCTGAAGAGGTGCTTTTTAAAACAGCATTAATATTCTTTTTTGATTGGGAGAAAATATATAAGGCCAACGGTTTTCCCTTGCTGTTTATTTCGGCAATAACATCTTCCAGGTTTTCATACGCGCGGATAGGCATAAAAGGGCCAAAAATTTCATCGTCTAAAGCCAATGCCCCTTCGGGGACATTATTTAAAATAGTCGGCTCAAGAAAATTTTGCCCATTATCTGCTCCCGAACCGGCCACAACCTGTGCGCCTTTTGAAAGCGCATCATCAACCAGTTTTTTTACCCGTTCAAAATGCCTGATATTTATAACCCGCGCATAATCATTGTTTTCATCCATCTTGCCCGGATAGCGTTTTTCCAACTCATCTTTTAGCGCGGCAACCAATTCATCCTGCTTTGATTTATGTACATAAACAGAGTTCACCGAAACACACGATTGGCCATTATTTAAAAATTTTCCGTAAATCAATCGATTGGCCGTATCTTTAATCCGCGCCGTTTCATCCACAATAACCGGGTTTTGCCCACCCAGTTCCAAGGTAATTGACGATAGGTTTTCGGCGGCAGCCCGCATAACAATTTTACCCACCTGCGGACTCCCTGTAAAAAAGATGTGGTCAAAGGGCAGTTTAAGTAAATTCTCCGAAACAGTATAATCGCCCAAAACGATGGCCATTTCGTTTTCCTCAAATAACTCGTCTATCATCCCTTTCATCATTTCGGATGTATGTCCGCTCATTTCCGATGGCTTGATGATTGCACAATTCCCCGCAGCAATAGCCGAAATAAGCGGCCCTATCGTTAAATTGAAAGGAAAGTTCCAGGGCGCTAAAATAAGCGCGACACCTTTGGGCTCGTATTCGATCCGCGAGCGTGTTCCCAAAAAAGTTAACGGCGGCCACACCTTTTTAGGCTTCATCCATCTTTTTAAATGTTTGATGGCATGGTCAATTTCGGTCAATACAATCTTCGTTTCCGTGAGGTCCACCTCTACCTCGGGTTTACGGAAATCTTTGTACAAAGCGTCACGTATTTCCTGCTTATGCGCCGCAATCCAGCCACGTAATTTTTTTAACTTGCTGATCCGTTCATTGGCCGTTGTGTTTCTTACTTTTTGCAGAAAGTATTTCTGCTGCCTGTCAAAAAGTGATTGAAAAGGGTTCATATTCATTTTCCAATTTTAATAGCTTAAATAACCTGAGTTCGATCTAAAGAAAACATTTATTTTTAGTATAATTTTTTTTGGAACTCACCCCTAAATCCCCTCTCTTGCAAGAGAGGGGACTCGAAAAACTTAAAAATCTGCAGAAACAGCTTAGGGTGAGTTGTTTTTATATGCCTATCTTACGGTTAAAATAATTTTCTCAATGCAAAAGTTTTATATCGAAATCACGTTAAATAATTAAGAAAAGGCGTCAAGGGACATAGGAACAGAGTTTTACTGTTAATTCATTTTAATGTCGTCGCTCCATACATCATTCCCCACGCTTAACAGTTTTTCAAATTTTCTTCTCTTTCCATTTACCACGTTTAAAAACAATTACGCCGACAATGGTTAACATAGCCTCAGCAATCATAATCGCCCAGAAAACACCATCCGGCCCAAAACCCAAAACCGTTGCCAAAGTATATGCTAAAGGTATCTGAAACATCCAATAAATAAAAAAATTTATTTTAGTTGGCGTATATGTATCGCCAGCGCCATTAAAAGCCTGGACCATCACCATCCCGAAAGCATAAAACCCATAACCATAGCTTATCGTCCTTAAGGCAACACTCCCTATGGCCAGTGTTTCAGCATCCTTTGTAAAAATACCGACAAGGTATTCTGGAATTGTAATGAAGACAACCGCCACACTCACCAGAAAAAAGAAATTACTAAACCCGGTAATCCAAACCGATTTTTCCGCCCGCTCCGGGTTGCCTGCCCCCAGGTTTTGTCCAACCAATGTTGCCGCCGCATTGGCCATCCCCCAGGAAGGTAAAATGGCAAAAATTATGATACGGATCGCAATGGTATACCCTGCTAAAGCAGCACTGCCAAAAATAGCTAAAATACGGACCAGCGCCAACCATGAAGATGTGGCGATGATAAATTGAAATATCCCGCCTATCGATACTTTTAATAACTTAATTAGCAGTTTTATGTCAGGCTTTAGGTTTGTACGATTTATTCTGATCCTGCCTTTTGGAGAGAAAAGTACATACAATTGTAACAGTACACCTGTTCCACGGCCAATAGTTGTTGCTACCGCAGCACCCGTTACACCTAATTCAGGGAAGGGGCCAATCCCAAAAATGAACAGGGGATCAAGCAAAATATTTATTCCGTTGGCAATCCACAATATACGCATGGCGATAACAGCATCGCCCGCGCCACGAAAAACAGCATTTAATATAAAAATGAGCATTATAGTAATATTTCCACCAAGCAACATGGCCGTAAAGCCCCAACCGGTTTCAACTACCTCTGGCGAAGCGCCCATAATTGTAAGGATTTCCCGTGGAAAAATCAGCCCGATTATTGCAATGGGCGCTGATATAATAAGTCCAAGCCAAATAGATTGTGCCGCCGTTTTTGATGCAAGTTCGGGGTTGTTTTCACCTATCCGCCGGGCAACCATAGCTGTTGTGCCCATGCTAATTCCAATCGCCACGGCAAATATAAGGGTAACCACAGCCTCGGTAACCCCAACAGCGGCCAGGGCATCCGGGCCCAGTTGTCCCACATAAAATGCATCCACAACTGTAAATACAGATTCAAGCGCCATTTCAAGGATCATAGGAACCGACAATAAAAAAACAGCCTTGCCAATACTGCCACGCGTCAAATCTGTCTGGCTGCCTTTAAGGCTTTCTGCGATGGCAGCGAAGATGGATTTAATGGAAACTTTTCTCATTTAACGTATTCGTTTTTCTGCATTAATTGATTTGGGAAATGTGCTTTAGATGATCTATAATTTCAAAATAGCCTAATAAGCAATCGCAAAAAAGCACTTTGTGTTTAATGTTAGAATCCCTATATTATCAACTTATTTAACAATCTTTCCAACAATTAAATCAAATTGAGCCCTCTCTAAAAAAGTGAAAACCGCCATGTCATTCATTTTTTAGACCAAGCTCACCAAATTATATTTTTCATGGAGGTATTAATGTTTAAAGACCATCCCAAGGGGCTTCAGGTTCTTTTTATGACCGAAATGTGGGAACGTTTCAGTTATTATGGCATGCGTGCTATTTTAGTAATCTTTATGACGGCAGCCGCAATGACCGGTGGCCTGGAATTTGATCTTGCAACAGCTATGGCGATTTATGGTTTATATACTTTTGGTGTTTATGCCATGGCCTTGCCCGGCGGTTGGATTGCCGATCGTTTTATGGGTCAGCAAAATGCCGTTTTAATAGGTGGTATTTTAATCGCCGCAGGGAACTATTCCCTGGCGGTACCCGGGCAATTTACATTTTACCTCGGCCTTTTGCTTGTAATTTTAGGAACGGGTTTATTAAAGCCCAATGTGAGCGCTATTGTAGGTGATTTGTATCCCGAAGGTGGTGGACGACGCGATGCGGGATTCTCTATTTTTTATATGGGTATAAACGTTGGCGCCGTGGCCGGCCAGATTATTGTTGGCTTTTTAGGCGAAAAAATTAACTGGCACCTTGGTTTCCTTTCTGCCGGTATTGCAATGACTTTAGGCGTGATACAGTTTATGAGCCGTAGAAAGCATTTGGGCGAAAGTGGTTTGCTTCAGGGGGATGCTGCCACACCGGAGATGAAGGCCAGGGGACTGAAACAATTTTTTATGGGCCTTGGTGCTACTTTAGTAATTGTGGCAGGCTTATTCTTCTATTTTGAGGCGACCGGGTCATTCGATATTGTTGTCTTCGCTAAAAACACCGGCTATATTTTACTTGCCGTAGCGGTTCTTTACTTCTTGTCCATCATACTTTTTGCTACAGAAAGCACCGAAGAGAAAAAACGAATCGGTATGATTTTTGTCCTCTTTTTAGGAGCTGTTGTGTTTTTTGCCGGATTTGAGCAAGCAGGCTCTTCCATGAGTATTTTTGCACGTGATTTAACAGACCGTGTCATATTTGGCTGGGAGCTGCCTGTATCCTGGCTACAAAATGTAAACCCTTTATTTATTGTGATTTTGGCGCCTGTTATTGGCGGCCTTTGGGTTAAGCTTGGTGATAAGAACCCCTCTATTCCCGTAAAATTTGGTTTGGGATTATTTATCCTCGGTGTTGGGTTTTTTGTTCTGGCCTGGGGCGCATCATTTTCTGATGGAGGTAAGGTTAGCCCAATGTGGTTAGTCGTAACTTACTTTTTCCACACTGTAGGCGAACTCTGTTTAAGCCCTGTTGGACTTAGCAGTGTAACAAAACTATCGCCAAAACGCCTGGTTGGCCAAATGATGGGCACATGGTTTATGGGTGCTGCCCTTGGTAACTTAACGGCAGGGCTTGTGGCGACTTATATCGAGCACTTCCCACAATCATTATTATATAGTGTCGTTGCTGGATTTGTAGCTGTATTTGGCCTTATCTTTTTTATTATTGCCAAACCTATTAATAAGCTAGCCGGTGGTATCAAATAAAAAACATGTATTATTAATTCAACTTTTAAACCCGGGAGACATTCCCGGGTTTGTTTTTCCACCCTGCTGTAGGCAGGATGAAATAACAATTTATTTGCTTAAATATTTTCGTTATGCAAAAATGAACACACCTAATATTGTAATCTTCACATTTATTTTTCTCGCCTATTTCGGCTCTTTTTTACGATCAACTTCAACCGTTTATGTTTTAGATTACAATTTTGCAAAAGCCATTGCATACGGTAACCAAAAGCAGGACAAATCATTGTAACAATATTTTTATGGAGAAATAATGGGCAAACACCCTAAAGGATTACCAATTTTATTTTTTACCGAGATGTGGGAACGCTTCAGTTTTTACGGCATGCGTGCCATCTTGGTCCTTTATATCACACAGGAAACCATCGGCAACAATCCCGGGCTGGGCTGGGACAACACAGCGGCTCTTAGTTTATACGGCTGGTACACGATGATGGTCTACATGATGTCTGTTCCCGGTGGCTATATTGCCGACCGGTGGTTGGGGCAAAAAAAGACCGTTTTTCTGGGTGGGATATTAATTGCTGCCGGGCAGCTTACTTTGGCCGTAGATAATATTTATGCTTTTTATCTGGGATTGGTTTTACTTGTATTTGGCGTGGGTGGCCTTAAACCAAATATTTCTACCATGATCGGCGGCTTATATAAAGAAGGGGACCCGATGCGTGATGCAGGGTTTACAATTTTTTACATCGGTATCAATATTGGAGCTTTTGGCGCCCCATTGATTGTAGGATACATCGGCGAAGTATACGGCTGGCATTTAGGTTTTGGCCTTGCCGGAATTGGCATGATCCTCGGCCTGATTGGATACATGTGGGGACAACGACACCTTAAAGAAGTGGGCAATTTTGTTCCTGTTAAAAAAATCGAAGGCACCGACAAAAGTGTTCCATTAACAAGAATTGAGAAAGACCGCATCATTGTTTTGCTTATCTCATTTTTAATTGTAATTGTATTTTGGGGTGCTTATGAGCAAGCTGGTGGCCTGATGAATATTTATACCCGTGATAAAATTGACCGTGTCATTTTGGGCTGGGAAATCCCCACAAGTGTTTTCCAATCCGTTCCGGCGTTGTTTGTAATAATCTTTGGGACGATTGTTGCCTCTTACTGGCTGAAAAGACAAAAGAAGGGCAAAGAGACATCATCTATTTTTAAAATGGCCATTGGTACCATAGTTATGGGAACCGGGTTTTTAATGATGACCGGCGCAACTATCGAAGCAGAGACCGGTGGCAAGGCAATGCTAATCTGGCTGTTACTTTCTTATCTCTTGCAGGTTATCGGGGAGCTTTCACTTTCACCGGTTGTCTTATCTTTTATTACAAAACTGGCCCCGGTAAAATACGCCTCGATAATGATGGGCGCTTATTTTGCCGCAACGGCTTTAGGTAATAAACTGGCCGGTGTCGTTGGCAGCCTGGCCGAAAGCACCGGTGAGTTTGAAGTTTTTACCGGTATTTTTATTTTTTGTGTACTTATTGGCCTGCTCCTTTTAGCCTTCTTTAAAAAGCTAAAAGTACTTACCCACGGCGCAGAAGAAATGTACCATTGACAATAATTTAATTAATCCTATCGATGCTATCTGAAAAAGATACCTCGGTTTAACACATAAAATAATCTTGGGGAAATTATGAAGAATAATCGCACAGCCTACCCTGCTGTTTTTTGGGTGGCAAACTCCATCGAAGTTCTGGAGCGCTTTGCCTATTATGGCATTTACATGGGTTTTGGAATTTACCTGCAACAACTTGGATATACTAAAGGCGACCTGGGTATAATCCAAAGTATATTTTTAGCTTTATCATACATCATTCCACTTTTTTCCGGTACTTTTGCCGATCGCTACGGTTTTAAAAAGATGCTGATTATTTCGTATCTTGCCTACTTACCGGCTATTTTATTATTGATCATCACTGAAACTTTTTCAGGGATTGCCCTCACCATGCTTACAATAGGTTTTGCGGCGGGTATTTTTAAACCCCTGGTTTCATCAACCATCCGTGTTACTACAGATTCTACAAATAAAACCATGGGTTTTGGTATTTTTTATGCGATGGTAAATTTAGGCGCATCCTTTGGACCAATCGTAATGGGGAAATTACGTGGGCTTTCCTGGGATTATGTATTTTACACAGCAGCAGCGTCAATTGGCGTCATGTTTTTAGTAACAATTTTCTTTTACAAAGAACCGGAACGTGACTTAGAAGGCGTTACCCTAAAACAAAAATTTAAAGACATGGGCGAAGCGCTTTCGGATATAAAATTCCTGATTTTTATTATACTATTAGGCGTTTTCTTCTGGATGCCATTCTGGGCGTTCTTTAATGTTCTGGCTGTTTATATAAATGATTATCTCGACACGGCGGCCTTGTTTATTGCAGTAAAATCGGTTATTGGCTAAACCATCACCAAAGGTTTAATAGCAAGTGAACATGAAGGTGTCTGGAAAATTAATGCCGAAGCTATTTCACATACTGGCTATATCATTATTGTTTTCCAGGTACTTGTTTCGCGTATATTTGAAAAAAGGGAAGCAATCGGTTCGTTTATTTTTGGATTAGTAGTTGCTGCATTAGGTTTTATCGTTTTGGGTATTTCGGTTACCAGTATTAATGAGCTTGTATTTTTAGGGGTCTTTTTATTTGCCGTGGGCGAAATGATCTCCTCCCCACGCATCCAGGAATATATTATGTGGATTGCGCCGAAAGAAAAAGCCGGTTTGTACATGGGGACAAACTTTCTTTCCATGTTCATCGGGGCTACATTAAGCGGTATTTATACTGGTATTATGGGGAGCTTTGAAGAAGCGGGTACACCAGAATACATCATGTATACGTTGGCAGTCCACACAGTTATTGGGATTATAGCCATTTATATTTTAACAAAAACAATGGGCAGGTTTACTGAACTACAGGAATAAAAAAGCCTTATTGTGCAATCTATAAAAACAAAAAGCCTCCCAGGAACAAATCCCGGGAGGCTTTCTTGTATAAAAGCTGTTTTAAGAAAAAAACTTGTTAAAGTTTTATAATTCCATTCCAAAACCAATACTAAAGGCAAAAACATCAAGCTGATGTGTACCAGGCTGTGCTGCTGGTGGATCTATTTTTCTTTCTGCGCCAAAAAGATATTCGGCTGCGGCATCAACTCTGTATTTACCAAAAGAATGGCCAATACCTAAAGTTCCTACATGGTTTGTTGAGGATGGAAATAATACATTAAGAGTTTCATCCGGTGCTGGCGCAGGATCGTAGTAATAACCTAACCTAAGCGCAGTTTCATCACTTAGCATATATTCCCCGCCAAGTCGAATCTGAACAGCATCTTTCCAGTCCAACTGAAACTCATTGTCACCTTCTGCCGACAATGCAGCTTGCCAATATGCATCATCGTAAGTCGCCACCAATTTATCTAACTCAGACCATTGGCTGTATTGAGCATCAAAAGTAAGTGTAAGTTTCTTGTTTGGTTTATAAGCGAATCCACCAGCAATCCAGATTGGCCAGGTAACATCGCGATCAAAATCACTTTCTCCAGGGCCGGGCGCTATAACACCGGGAATTGTTGGCAGGGCAGGAAACAGCGGGTTCTTAGCAGTACCACTCATTGAGACTTTAGACGCTAAGCGAAAAGTTGCCCCTGCCGATAACTGATCACTAAATTTATATTTTAAACCAATAGTTGCTCCGTAACCAAGTCCAGTTGATGTTTCTTCAAACTGATAAAGCCCAAGACCGGCATCTGCCCCACTTACTTGTTGTCTCATATCAAACATTGCATACGAAATATTAACAGCTACACCAATTGAAAACTTATCATTTACCTGATAGGCAACAGATGGGGATATATTAACAACACCAATTTCAGAAAGTAGTTCTAAATTAGCAGAAGAAGGTACTCCAAAATCAGCCAAATCCCATTCTGCTCCAAGGCCAGCCGGAACATAAACACCCAGGCCAAAAGCCCATTTATCCATGTTATAAACCCCTAAAAGCCCACCTGTTGGATAAATATTAGATTTAGTTTTTGCATCGACCCCTGTTGTCTTGTAAGACCCGGAAGGCATAACACCGGTAAAGAAGAACTGAAGCGAAGACTTTTGCCCGGCCAACCCCGCAGGGTTCCAGTAAATAGCCGTTGCATCATCTGCCAATCCCACAAAAGCACCCCCCATACTTAATGCTTTTGTACCAACACTGTTTAAGCTTAGCCCGTTGGCAAAAACACTTCCACTAAAAACAAAAAGTGTTAAAACTAAACCACTCAAAAATCTCCTCATAAAAGCCTCCTAAAAATAAGATAAGTAAAAAAGTTAGTTAGTATAAAACTACGTTGGGTGGACAGATAAAAGACGATCTTCTAAAAAATCATCCCTATAATATACAAAAAATTATTATTAATAAAAGAATTTATACTAACCCAAAAAATTTTGATGTATCAGTCATTGGAAATCAAATTAAAATCAAGTAAACCAAATTTTTGGCCATTGATTTGCAGCTCAATGCTGTGTGTACCCAAATAATAGGTGCGTGTACTGATCTTTTTAAAGGCGTGTTTTTTTGAAAGCTTAAGTGTCTCTTTCGGCAGGATTTCTTTTTGGGAAAGTTTAAAAACTTTGGGGGCAAGTTTACCGTTTGCCTTTTTAAAATGGATGATAAAATCGATCATTAATTTTTGGGGGTTAGGTGAAAGCGAAGTAATTTTAAAACTAAACTCTAAATATTGGCCGATTGAAATTTGATCCGTCCTAAGTTTAAAGGCCGTAATTTTAATTTTGGGGTTTGCCGAAAATCCAAGAATTTCCAGAGCGCCTTTATTGCCTTCTTTAACGAGAGAACGCAGGGCATGTTTAATGATCCATTGCGTTCCTTTATCCCCATTATTCTGCCAACGCTTAAATGTTTCTATAACAATTTCAGGATTGTCTTTACCAATGTCGTTAAAATTGTTGGCCACACTGCGCCGCACATAAAGGACAGGGTCCGTCTTTAATTCTTCAAGTAGTTCTATTACAGGTTTGGGATTTTTCTGGAAAGCTGGAAGCCGCCGGGCAAGGGGCAAGCGTGGCCGCGTCCCTTCGGAAACCAAGCGGCGCACATGCAGGTTTTTGTCTTTTACCCATGTTTTTAATTTTTTAAGGGTTTTATCCGGATATTTAATTAAAAATGGGCGGATAGGACTTTCGGAGGAAAAACGTTTTGTAATCTCGTATAATGCCGTCATGGAAATTTCAAAATGTTCGGGCGCCAACCCATACTTTGCCACAAAACTTCCGTGCGGCATGTAATAGAAAATATCAAAACCGCTTAGCTCATCCGTTTCCAATTCCGGTCCGAAAGAGTGGAGGATAATTTTGATTGCTTCGGGATAATCATCGGGTAAAAAGTGTTGAAGGTTTTTTGTAATAAGCAGGGAACGGTCATTAAAACTAAGGCTGAATAAGTTTGGGTTAATGGCATTTATAAAACCCGTTTTGTCAAACCCGGCACATGCACGACGAATATCATCGGCGATTTTGGCAACAACTTTTTTGTTTATAACTTCCCGGAGCTGGAACCCTTCTTCCATGTTTTCCCTAATTATTTAAAATAACTTATCGGATTGATAATAACCGGAAAGGACTGCTTTCTATTCCAGGATAATTTCATAAACAACGGGAGAGCGTGTTTCATTTTCGCTGATCAAATCAACCTGAATGATAAACGAAGCGAGGTTGGGATCAATGGAAGCGCTTGAGCTAAACACCCCGGATCGCAATTCACTCTTTTCCAACTCCAGGTCAATAATCTGCCCCGCACCATTTGCTTCATCCAATAATTTGATTTTTAGTACTGTCTGAAAAGGTTGTTCAAACTTTATCCGTAATCTGCTGTACGTATTTTTAATTTTTTCCGATTGCCACATTCCAGCCGCTTCAAATTGCGCATCGGCAATCGCTTCACCGATTTGCCATTTGGAGCCTTTCTGTGCACAATAAAAAAGATGCACCTGTTCCTCAAAAAAAGAAATGTTGGGCCGCATCAACCGTTTGCCTTCCCATTTGGCTTTGGGTTTAAGGATGGTTTTAATATTGCCCCAGCTAATCCCATCTTGTGATTCTGCTGATTTTATAACCGTCCTAAATCCGCGGTTTAAATTTAACTGGGCAAAATACATGGTGTAGGTTTCACCATTAAAAATAATATCCGGGGCAATAACACCGGGCGAGGATTCAAAAATGGGTTTGTTTTTTATTTTTCTCCAAACAATCCCATCATCGGATTCCGCCAGTCCTATGCTTGCAAATGGGCCAAAAAATCCGGAGTACCACATTTTATATTTTTTCTCTTTTGGGAAATAGACAACATCCTGATAGGCATTTCCCGCAAAATCCCAATCTTTAGGCCCCGGTTTAAAAAGCGGTTTTACGGATTTATATTGCCATTGGCCACTTTTATCCTTTTGCGCAAGACCCGCTTTATAGCCAAGTTCCGAATCCGAATTATTGCCATTAAAAATGAGCAACTGATTTTTTCCCGGAACAATTGTTGGGGCGATTAAATGAAAGGAACGCCAGTTTTGCTTATCCCCTTTCAGGATTTGTTTGCGGCCTACCCAGCCCCAACCGGCATCATCACGCACAACATAGCCTAGGGAATAATGCCCTTTGGCGCTACCATCATAAAACAACAAAATAGAATCGGCTGTGACCAGCACAAATGGATCGGCAACATCTTGCATATCCCAGCCACCGTGTGCAGGCGATAAAACCGGATTTTTAGGTAGTTTATAAAAGGTGCCTATGGTGTGTTTTAACATTAAAGCAGGGTAAAAAGAATGGTAGTCAACAGATTGTTGCTCTTCATGCTGTGCAAAATCAATGGTTATTTGAGAAAATAAAATAGAAATACTAACATGGAGCAGGAACAGAGTTAAATAAAAATTATTTTGCATCAAATATCCGGATAAATGTTGGTGGATATTCATTTCGTGTGGAATGGAGGGAACTTTAATATTTGTTGGTTCAATCCCTGAACTGTCAAATTTATGTAGCTTAATTAAAACAAAAATTGCAGGCCAAAAGTTTATACTATTACACTTTGACCTGCAAACTAACTAATATTACTGCTTTTTTTCTAAACTCTTCTTTTCTTTTGAAGGCCACCCCATAAACAAACCGGCAACCAAGCCATAGCCTGTACTGATATAAGGGTTACTGCCAATTATACATTGGCCGTTATAACAACCGATATAATAATAATACGCAAAGCCGGCAATGGCGCCAATTCCTGCAAATAATGCTATTTTTAAATATTTAGAATCCATGTTTTCCTATAATTTTAATGACTTCTTTTTTTCGATGCAAATAGTCTATAAAAGTAACAGAGTTGATTGTTTAAGAATGAACTGTGCCTTCGGGTTGTGAAGCTTCGACAGGCTCAGCGTTACAAAATATTGGACTGAGTTTGTCGAAGTACCTTATCTTCTTTTTCCAATTAGTTCAACATAAAAAACAAACTATTCCCCGGTTCTCATTATTTTATAACAATTTTACCATCCTCTGCATCCACAACCAGTTTTTGGCCATCACTGATATTTCCGGCAATAATCTCCCTGGCAATATCATTGATCAGTTCTTTTTGGATAAGGCGCTTAAGTGGCCGCGCCCCAAAAACAGGATCAAAACCATGATCCGCCAGAAAATCCAAAGCACGGTCTGATATTTCCGCGGTTACCTGTTTTTGCATAAGCAGGGTTTTAACATGCTCAAACTGGATTTCGACAATCTTACGAATATCGGCTTTTTGTAATGGATGGAAAACAATCACATCGTCAATCCGGTTTAAAAACTCGGGCCGGAGGGATTTTTTAAGGATTTCCAATACATTTATTTTTATATCCTCGTACACGTTTTCATCGATTCCATCCGTCAGTTTCTCCGTACGGTTTCGAATATATTCCGCACCTAAATTGGAGGTTATGATAATAATCGTGTTTTTAAAACTGACTGTACGCCCTTTATTATCCGTCAGGCGACCGTCTTCCAACACCTGCAACAAAATATTAAAAACTTCGGGATGGGCTTTTTCGATCTCATCCAGCAAAACAACCGAATAGGGTTTGCGCCGGACCTGCTCTGTCAGTTGTCCGCCTTCTTCGTAACCCACATATCCGGGTGGCGAACCAATCAGCCGTGAAACAGAATGACGCTCCATATATTCAGACATATCGATGCGCACCATATTCGATTCGTCATCAAATAAAAATCCTGCCAACGCCCGCGCAAGTTCCGTTTTCCCCACACCTGTGGAACCCATAAAAATAAATGAGCCCAACGGCCGGCTTTCATCGCTTAACCCGGCACGGGAACGACGAATGGCATCAGACACAGCCTGGATAGCTTCGGGCTGACCAACCACCCTTTTGCTGAGGCGGTCTTCCATTTTTAACAGTTTTTCTTTCTCGCCTTCCAGCATTTTTTGCACCGGGATACCTGTCCACTTAGAAACAATTTGAGCAATATCCTCATCCTCTACATCTTCCTTAAGCATTTGATGAGTGGCCTGTGCGTTGTTCAGTTTTTGTTGCAACTTTTTAATATCTTCCTGGGTGGCCGGGATCAGGCCATAACGCAGCTCGGCAACTTTATCCAATTGCCCTTCACGCTCATACCGGTCCATCAGGCTTTTCAGTTCGTCGATTCGGCTTTTCTGGCTGTTAATTTTGGCAATGATCCCTTTTTCGGTTTTCCACTGCATGTGCAGCTTGCCCGATGTTTCTTTAAGGTTGGCGATTTCCTCTTGCACGTTGGCCAACCGCTCTTTCGATTTTTTATCTCGTTCCTTTTTAAGGGCGACCGCTTCAATCTCCAATTGTTTAATCCGGCGCAAAATATCATCCAGTTCTTCCGGCATGGAATTAATTTCAATCCGCAAACGGGAAGCCGCTTCATCAATCAAATCGATGGCCTTATCCGGTAAAAAACGGTCCGAAATATACCGGTCCGATAAAACCGCTGCCGAAACAATGGCCGAATCTTTAATACGCACCCCATGATGGATTTCATATTTTTCTTTTAAGCCACGCAAAATCGAAATGGTATCTTCCACACTGGGCTGATCAATTAAAACAGGTTGAAAACGACGTTCGAGCGCCGCATCCTTTTCGATGTATTTACGATACTCATCCAAAGTTGTGGCGCCAATTGTGTGCAACTCGCCACGGGCAAGGGCCGGCTTTAACATATTCGAAGCATCCATCGCCCCTTCGGTTGCGCCCGCGCCAACCAGCGTGTGCAACTCGTCTATAAAAAGGATTATCTTGCCCTCGGCTTCGGTCACCTCTTTTAAAACAGCTTTTAGGCGTTCCTCAAATTCACCACGGAACTTTGCCCCGGCTATCAGTGCGCCCATATCAAGCACAACCACTTTTTTGTCCAGCAAATTATCGGGCATATCACCAGAAATTATACGGTGGGCGATCCCTTCCACCACAGCCGTTTTACCAACGCCCGGCTCACCAATTAATACAGGATTGTTTTTTGTGCGACGTGATAATACCTGCATCACCCGGCGTATTTCTTCATCCCGACCGATAACCGGATCGAGTTTGCCTTTGCTTGCCAGCTCGGTCAAATCACGCCCATATTTTTTTAAAGCTTCATATTTTGCTTCGGGGTTTTGGTCGGTAACACGCTGGTTACCTCGAATATCTTTTAAAGACATAAGGATAGAATCCCTGGTAATTTTATTTTTATTGAGTAGCTCGGCAATATCCGATGCGCTGTCCGCCAGGCTTAACAACAAGTGCTCTGTGCTGGTAAACTCATCTTTTAATGTTTCGGCCTCGGCTTCGGCCTTATCAAAAATTTTGGTAATTTCCGGGCTAAGATAAACCTGTCCGTTTGTTCCGCCGTAAACACGCGGCAGTTGGTTGATTTTCTGGTTGAGGTCGCTGTCAAAAGCTTCCCGGTTTACAGAATATTTTTTAAAGATCGATGAAACCACCCCATCGCCATCTTCGAGCAGAGCATATAAAAGATGGGCCGGCATTACTTGCTGGTTTTCATTTTTTCGTGCAAATTTGGTTGCCGCAGAAACAGCTTCCTGTGCTTTTAAAGTATATTTTTCAAAATTCATTGTTCACCTCTCATTCCTATCCATAAAACAGACCATCGTCTATTATTGGATTTCTTAGATATTATTTTTTTGTTTGTTGATAAAAAAGGAAGGATGTAAGGCGGGATAGAGGAGAACATTAAAAAATATTACTTTTTATCCTCCCCGTCTTCTTCATCCAAACCTTTTTTAAACTGTTTTATACTCGAGCCAATGCCTTTGGCCAGCTCGGGTAATTTTTTTGCGCCAAAAAGAAGGATGATGATAAATGCGATGATTAATATTTCGGTCATTCCAAAATTCATAGAAACCTCAAAAAATTAAAGTAGAAATTTTATTTTATATTGATACCTGCCGTTCCAATCGATTGAATCTACCCAATGCAACCAAGAAGGGCAAGCATCAATAATAAAAGTTCGAACCGGTTATTTGATATTTACTTCGATCCCCGGTTCTTTTACTTCATCCTCTTTCGGCAGAATAATAGTCAAAAGGCCGTTCTCAAAAACAGCCTCGATCGCATCCGCATTTATAAGCATGGGGATTTCAATGCTGCGTGCAATTTTACCAAACTTACGCTCATTTTTAAAATAGACCGCATCCGTCGTCTCTTCGTTCTTTTCTCCGGTTATATAAAGTTTCTCATCTTTATATGTGATTTTTACATCGTCCTTTGAAAGGCCGGGAAGTTCAAACCGGACCACATATTCACCGGGCTTATCTTCGATACTTACTTTTGGGAAAACCGTCCCTTTGCTAATTTCATCCTCATCCTCGTCGCCAAAAAACTCATCAAACAAGCGGTCAAAATCACCCTTAAAATTGATCATTCTACGCCTTGGTCCAAAATATCTCCAGCTCATATCCTTCTCCTTAAAGTAAATGTTTCCCCTTCTTCATCAAGGATTGTGCCACTCTGTTTTTTCTGCCGCATACGCCGATTTATACATAACGACGGGTCACAATGCCAGATAAGCCTGCCTATTTGCCAAATGAAAACAAGCTTGTTAGAATGAATATTTTAGTTTAGTTTTAATACAATCTCCAAAAATAAAGCGTGTCTTTATTCCTGTTGTGGAAAAACAAACCAAGAGGTGTCATTCTGCAAGAATCCTTTTTCTTGCAGGGAAATTTTTTTTCGAACAATAAAAATTCTTAAAGAAGGGCAACACCCGCTACATTGAAAATATGAGGTTAAAAACCATTCATGTATAAAAAGTCATTTTTAATCATACTCACTTTTCTCAGCCATACACTTTTTGCCACAGATTATTTTGTTGATGGCACAAAAGGCAACGATTCCAACAACGGCTCTTTTAAGCAACCGTTTAAAACCATTGATGAAGCGCTTGACCAGGCCGATAATCCGGGCAATACCATCAATATTTTTAGTGGTGTTTACAAGGAACCTGTCCACACGGAAAATGATGGGTCAGCCGATAAGCCAATCACCATACAAGCTTTTAAAGAGGACCGGGTAGAGATTATAAGCGGCGAAAAAGCTTTAAAGATCGATCACGAAAATATCATTGTAAAAAATATTATATTTAACGGTGCCTGGGCCAGAAACCCGGCTTGTGATATCAACGAGGGAAATGTAAAAATAATCGGTTGTGAGTTTAAAAATACCAAACGCGATATTATCACAATTGGCTCGGTGGAAAATGTTTTAATTGAAAGCTCCAAAATCCACCATGGATTTAGCTGGCACAAAAAAACAAAAAAAGAACCACATGGGATCAGCACGGCCGGAGTTAAAAACCTTGTTATACGCAATTGTGAAATTTATCAGATCACCGGCGATTGTATTCAAATTTCACCATCACGCTCAGATTGGGACAATATTTTAATTGAAGATTGTATCTTTTGGGTTAAACCCATTTCCCCAAAAGAAGCACAAGAGGCGGGATTACCAAATGAAGCGATTGGGCAAATTTTAGCAGAAAACGCCATCGACCTAAAAGCCGACAAAGAAGACAACCCCTCAGCACACCGCATAATAATCAAGAACTGTTCTGCCAACGGGTTTCGTTCCACACGCATTAAAAACGCCGCGGCCTTTAATATAAAAAACCCGGTTACATGCACTTTGGATGGAATAAAATCCTGGGACAATGAGATCGCCATGCGCCTGCGTTTCCCGGCCAAAGTAGACGTTTTTAACTCACTTTTTTATAAAAATAAAATTGCCATCCGTTTTGAAGATGACATGAAAAAGCTTCATATTTTAAATAATACTTTTGGGGCGGGCACAAAAAAACATCTCAGCAAAGTTGGTGAGCTACCCAAAGATTTTAAGGTGATCAATAATCTTTTTTCGGGAAAAAAAATACCGAAAATTTTAAACAAAAAAAATGCCAACCGCAATTTGGCGATCCATCCTAAAAAGCTAAAAAACTTTTTTGTAGATGTTAAAAACAATGATTATCATTTAGTCAAAGGTTCACCCGCCATAGATGTCGGCGAAGCTTTGCCCGAGATTAGAGCCGATCTTGAAAACACAAAACGTCCACAAAACGGGAAATATGACCTGGGGGCCTTTGAATACAAAAGCAGTAAATAAAGATGGGTCACCAATAATTATTGATCAAAAATTCCAATATAAAAAAAACAAAAATCAATTAAATTTCAACCGACCAAACGGATAAATACCAAACAACTCACCCTACGCAGTTTCTGCTGATTTTTAAATTTTTCAAGTCCCCTCTCTTTTAAGAGAGGGGATTTAGGGGTGAGTTCCAGAAAAAAACTATACTAAAAATAAATTTTTTCTTTAGACGAACCCAGATTATTTGAGGCTTATTGATTGTAATTTTGCATATTTTACTTTAGAAATATGAGCGAACGAGAAAATGAGTTGGATAAAAAACAGTAAACTTTTGGAGGAGCTATGGCCGACGTAATCGACTATCGCATTATTGGCGATGATATGCAAATTGTGGAGATTGAACTTGATCCGGGCGAGGGTGTACGCGCGGAGGCCGGGGCGATGATGTACATGGAAAAAGACATCCAGATGCAAACCGATACCGGGGGTGGCATGTTTAGCGGTTTTAAACGTATGTTTACCGGCGAGAGCTTTTTTATTACCACCTTTTTGTTTAATGGGTCGGGCAAGGGCCACGTTGCTTTCAGCGCGCCTTATCCGGGAAAAATCATCCCCATTTATCTTGAGAATTATGGCAAAAATTTTATCTGCCAGAAAGATGCTTTTTTATGCGCGGCCAGTGGTACGGAGATTGAGGTTGCCTTTACAAAAAAATTAGGCGCCGGGCTTTTTGGCGGTGAGGGGTTTATTTTACAAAGGCTAACTGGGGATGGGATGGCATTTATCCACGCCGGTGGGACAATTATTGAAAAATATTTGGAGCAAGGCGAAACTCTGCGCGTCGATACAGGCTGCCTGGTGGGCATGGCGCCAACTGTCGATTATGACATTCAGTTTATCGGTGGTTTTAGAAACGCCCTCTTTGGTGGTGAAGGATTATTTTTAGCATCGCTCTCCGGCCCGGGCACCGTTTACTTACAAAGCCTGCCATTTTCACGCCTGGCAGACCGGATTATTGCCGCGGCTAAGTTTTCCAGTAAAGGGGAGCAAAAAGGTGTAGCCGGTTTCGGTGGAGGGGCTTTAGGCGATATCATCAGTGGTGACCGGTAAATTTTTATTCTGTAAAACTATTATAATAAAATCTGTTAAGCCAAAGACTTAGGCCGGGCAAGAAAAATCCCCACGTCCATCACGTTTGTTCCGGTGGGGCCGGTTTTTATTAAACCATCTATCTTTTCAAAAAAAGTATAGCTGTCGTTATTTTTTAAAAATAGGCTGATCTCCAAATTCAGCTCATTTGCCTTTTTATATGTTTTTTCTGTGATTATTGCCCCGGCTGCATCGGTTGGCCCATCCCTGCCATCAGTGCCACAGCTCAACAAAACAAAAGGAAATAGAACTCCCTCCTTTAGCTCTTTTAAAGCAGCGAGAACAAACTCCTGGTTACACCCGCCTTTTCCGTCGCCATTTAAAGTTATGGTTGTCTCCCCACCCCAAATTAAAGCAACGGGCTTATCCATTTTTAGTTTTTTAATTCTGCTGATTATTTCCTGTGCGGCCAACTTAGCTTCTCCCACAATAGGTTGTTCAATCATAATGGGATTAAAGCCAAGTAAACCTGCTTTTTCTTTTGCACGTTCTAAAGCCATCTTGTTATTGCCCAACAAAGCATATTTTGAATTGGAAAATATTTTATCCCCGGTTTTCGGTGTTTCAGTCGCCAGACCTTTTAATCCGTTTTGTAGATGACGCGCCATATTTGAGGGCAGATTTTCTTCGAGGTTATATTTTACAATAATTTCCCAACATTTTTTAAATGTAGATGTATCGGGATAAGTCGGGCCGGAAGCAATCACATCGAGCGGGTCATTAACAACATCCGAAATAATCAGGCTGATATTTTGGGCCGGGAAAATATATTTTGCCAGGCCACCGCCTTTTACCAAAGAAAAATGTTTACGAACAATATTTATTTCGTTTATGTTGGCCCCGGAAGCAAGAAGCAGCGTGTTTAGCCTGATTATATTTTTAAGGGACACACCTTTTACCGGGCTCTCCATCAATGCCGAAGCGCCCCCGGAAAAAAGACAAATCACCAAGTCACTTTTTGTAAGATTAGAAACTTTTTCAATAAGGCGTGTTGTGGCCAGCAATCCTTTTTGATCGCTTATCGGGTGACCGGCTTCAATAATTTCTATTCTATTACACGGCTTTTTATTGCCATAATTTGTGATCACCAAACCGGAGCTTATAAAACCGCCCAATATTTTTTCCAGCTCAAACGCCATGGCCGCGCTAGCCTTGCCCGCACCAATTATTGATATAGATTTATAGCGAACCAGGTCGAAGCTATAATCCTGAATTTTTAAAAGATTTTTTTTTAGCGTTATATTTTGCGGAATTAATTGAGAAGGTTGAACAGAATTAATCGCGGCATCTATAATTTGGAGGGCTTTCTCTGATAAACTCATTTTTTACCAAAATATGCGTCAGGTCATTTTTTTAAAATATCCAAAACCCGCTTGGTAATTTCGCGGATTTTTTCTTCATTTAAACCTTCAAATCCAGGACTTCCCTGCATAGGCTTGCTCTCACATTGTGTTACTTTTCCCGAGAGATTATACGTTTCCCTCAGCCCCATCAAGCGGTCACGTTCTTTTTCCGGCAGGATATTTACATTTCCAAGCTGAATGGCGTTCCAGACGATCTGTGCAGAATGCTCGAGGGTTTCCAGTTTAAAATAAGCTCCCATTAAATCCGCACCAAAAGTTAAAGCGCCGTGATTTTCCAGCAAAAGCGCATCGGATGATTTGAGAAACGGGCGGATGGCCTCGGGGATTTCCTGTGTGGAAGGCAGGCCGAATTTTGCAATGGGCACCGCACCCAAAACTACGATGGCTTCGGGCAAAATACATTTATCCAGCGGGATTCCGGCCACTGCAAAACTGGTGCAAAAAGGCGGATGGGCATGCACTACAGAACTTACATCCGCTCGTTCTTTGTAAACTTCGAGGTGCATTTTAATTTCACTCGATGGCTTATACTTGGATTGGCGCGCAAGAACATCGCCATTATAATCCACTTTAATGATCATTTCCGGGCTCATAAAACCTTTGCTCACCCCGGTTGGCGTAGTCAATAATTCCTTCTCGTTTAACCGGACGGAAATATTGCCATCATTGGCGGCAACATAGCCACGCTGCCACATACGCCGGCTAATCTCAACGATCATTTTTTTTAGTTCCCGTTCATTGGCCATATTTTGATTCCTTAACCAATACCTTGTAATTAAAACGTATTATTTTCTATCAAAGCTGTTTTACATAAACCAAAATAAAATTCGTGAATTTGAGACTAAGAATGCTTTGGCCTTAACCACATTTTTTATTCAGGACAGATGTCTTTTCTAAATTTTTATCACTGACCAAAACTTTCCTTACTGAGGTTGCGATAAATAACGGCGGCGGAAACGGCGGCCAACACAAAATAAACAAGCGCCTCAATATATTCCTGGAAAATGAACCGGCCAATTCCAAATAAACTGGCATAAACTAACGCCACCCCAAACAACCAGTTTACAAAAAGGATTCCAAAACCGCTATCACTTTTTACATCGGGCAACTCTTTGGCGATGGCCTTCCAGCCTATCCCACCCGGATGCACTTTTTTGTAAAATGATTTTAATTTTTCTTTATCAACTGGGCTGGTAAGGAAAGTGACCAACAACCAGACAACAGTAGTAATTGCCACGATCGGGTACAAGGTCATCGGGAAAACCATGCCATAATAGTTTTGCACAATGGGCAGCACCACGAAGGGTGTGATCATAGCGGCGATCTCCGACCAGGCATTTATCCGCCACCAAAACCAGCGTAAAATTAACACCGCGCCCGTCCCCGCGCTGGCTGCCAGGATAAATTCCCAGGCGCCGGAAATGGTTGTTAAAACATAGCGGGTCATCAACAGCGAAAAAATAACAACCAATACCATCCCAATGCGCGAGATTAAGACATAGTGTTTTTCATCGCCGTCCTTTTTTATAAATCGCCTGTAAAAATCATTGATTAAATAGGACGTGCCCCAATTTAACTGCGAGGCAATTGTGGACATATAGGCCGCCAAAAACACCGCGATCAACATGCCCAATAATCCGGCAGGTAAAAACATAAGCATCAATTTTGGGTACATAATGCCGGGGTCGACCGTATTTTCATAACGTTCATAAAAACTTTTAAAGGCTTCACTGCGCGATTCAGCATGCAGGCTTTGATCGGCATGTACCTGCACGACTTGCTCGTACAAGGCCGGGTTTTCCTGCTGTAAAATATCCGGGCTTTGCTCCCTCGGTAAAATTATTAGCGCGGCCAACCCGACTAAAATCCAAGGCCAGGGGCGCAAGGTAAAATGGGCGATTGTAAACCAAAGCGTTGCAAACAAACTGTGTTTTTCATCTTTTGCGGACATCATGCGCTGGGCCACATAACCGCCGCCACCGGGATCGGCGCCCGGGTACCAACTTGCCCACCACTGTAAACCCATGTGGGCAATAAACGCGCCAATCGATAAGGAGAGCACACCGCCGGTTATACCTTTTGCGCCCATATCGCCAATGCGTGGGAAAAACTCAATTACCTGCGGGGCCAGTTTTGATTTTAGCTGTGCCATTCCACCAACTTGTGGCAGTTGCACAACAATCACCGCCAAAACAATGGTGCCCATCATGGCAAAAACAAATTGAAAGCTATCTGTGCGTGAGGTGCCCAACAAACCGGATGCCGACGCATAAACCGTGATTATAAAAACAAGGATTACGACCATCAAAAAAGCATCATACTCCGGGAAAACAACCCTAAAGATTTTCTCCATGGCTTTGTTGACCCAACCCATTACAATGGCGTTCATTAGCAATCCGAGATATAGGGCACGGAATCCGCGCAGCACGGCTGCCGCTTTGCCGGAGTATCGAAACTCAACAAATTCCACATCCGTAACTATGCCCGAACGGCGCCATAAACGTGAGAAGAAAAAAACAGTCAACACGCCGCCAATTACCAGGTTCCACCACATCCAGTTTCCGGCGATACCATTTTTTGCTACAAGTTCGGTTACGGCCAGGGGCGTATCTGCGGCAAAAGTGGTGGCCACCATGGCTGTGCCCGCAATATACCAGGGCAGGTTACGTCCGGAGAGAAAAAACTGTCCCGTATCTTGCCCGGCTTTGCGTGAATAATATCCGGCGATGGCAAAAATTATGATAAAGAAAGCAATGATTACGGCAAAATCTATAAACTGGAGTTGGCCCATAGCGATTAAATTCCCTTTCAATTTTTAACTGCAATTAAGTGTTTTGCAAACAGATAAAAAGGTTTTCTTGTTTAGATTGTGGGAGAGCAAAGAGGAACCTTCAGAAAAAACTTTTGAAGATTCCGTTTAAAGAAAGTAAAAAGGGAATCAATAAACCGCATCAATTTAAAGGATACTATCTGAATGTCACCCGTTTTTTGAGAAAAATAAATGAACTTGAAAATTTGTGACTTTTCAACTCACCCCTACCACGTTCTTTGAGTTATTCAAGTTTTGTGAAGTCCCCTCTCTTTAAAAGAGAGGGGATTTAGGGGTGAGTTATTTTTCAAGTAAGGACCAACTCAAAACCTTTTGTTTTCAATAGCTTACACAAACCTTTTTGAAAATTTCGGGGCATTAAATTTAAAGGATACTATTTCCCCAAAACCTGTTGCACTTTATCCAATACAAAATCCAACTCTTCATAGCTGATCGTAAGCGGGGGCAAAAGACGTAAAACGGTTGGGCCGGCCGGGATGGCCAGTACACCTTCTTTTTGCAGAGCGGCAATAAACGGTTGCACTTTTTCTTTCAGCTCAATGCCGATCATTAAACCAATTTGGCGAATTTCGCGGATTCGGTTCGATTTTATTTGAGAGAGTTTGCCTAAAATATATTTTCCTTTTTTCTCTGATTGAGATTCTATGTTCTCCTTTTGCATAAACTCGATCGCTGCAAGCCCGGCAGCACATGCCAAAGGATTGCCCCCAAAGGTAGTCCCATGTTTTCCCGGTTTCATTTTAATTTTATCCGAGCAGACAACCGCGCCCATGGGAACCCCACCGGCCATTGCTTTAGCCAGGCAAATCATGTCGGGTTGAATATCAAAATGCTCAAAAGCAAACATACGGCCCGTCCGGCAAAACCCGGTTTGCACTTCATCAATAATCAGCAAGATGTTTTTCTCATCGCACAAGCGACGCACCTGTTGGAAATATTCTTTTTGCCCTAGGTTAACGCCACCCTCGCCTTGAACAGCCTCCAATAAAATGGCAGCCGTATCGTCACTTACCTGCGACTTTAGTTTTTCAAAATCATTATAAGGAACAAACTGAAAGCCGGGCACAACCGGTTCAAAATCTTTTTTATAGGCCGGCGTAAACGTGGCGCTTAATGCCCCAAATGTACGTCCATGAAAATTACGCATGGCGCAAATAAAGCCGGTTTTTTTTGTACTGAAACGGGCAAATTTTAAAGCCGCTTCCACACTTTCGGCACCGGAGTTACACAAAAAAACCTGCGTTAAGTTATCCGGTGTAATATCAATTAATTTTTGCATAAACAAGGCGCGCTTATCATTGGAAAAAGAACCGGAGCAGGTGATCAGTTTCCCCGCCTGTTCACGGATAGCTTTTACCACAGCGGGGTTGGAATGCCCCAGTGATGCAACACCTTGCCCGGTTGTGCAGTCAATATATTCCCGGCCATCAACATCCCAAACTTTGGCGTTTTTCCCGCTTACCAAAACTAGGTCGCGCTTGTTGAACAGATGTACCGAATGTTCTATTTCGATTTGATTATAATCTATCATTCTGTCAAAAACCTCTTTATCATATAAATAATTTTACTCAAAATGAGTCATAAAAAAGGCAGGTAGTGGCCTCATATTAAACTTTTGTAATTTTTCAGAATTCTGAAAGTCAAGAAATAAATTCACCGCTTTAGTGTGGCAGTTTTGCTTTTATGGCCTGATAGCTATACGCACCTAATACAGCGCCAAGCAAGGTGACCCAGGCCGGATATTCCCCTGCGCCAATCTGTGCAAAAACAGGCCCCGGGCACGCGCCGGTTATGGCCCAGCCAACCCCAAAAATCAAGCCGCCCCAAATAAAACCACGATTAAATGTTTTGCCTTTAAAATTCAATTGCTCTTTATTAAATGATTTTAATTTTAAGGCGCGCAAGATTATAACAGATAAAACACCCGTCGCAATGGCCGCTGCAAAAATAAGATACATGTGTGGTTCTTCAAAATTGAACATTGCCTGGATACGAAACCAGTTTATCACTTCCGATTTTATTAATACAATTCCAAATAATGATCCCAAAATAAGATAAACAATATTACGCATGATGCCTCCTTAAAAAATGTGTGCCAAGAATGTAAAAATTAAGCCGCCGCCAAAAAATGCGACTGTGGCCTTAAGGCTCCCGATGTTCAAAATGGAGAGGCCAAAAATGGAATGGCCTGCCGTACAACCGTTGGCATAGCGCGTTCCAAACCCGATTAACAATCCACCAAGGAATAGTTTTAAAACCCCTGACAGCGAATAATATTTCTCCGGCAAAAAGGGCAAATCTGCCGCGCTTAAAAAATGTGTCGCTAAAAAAGCGCCAATCGAAATCCCAACGACGAAAAATACTTTCCATGCGTTGGATGAAGGCGAATAGTCTTTATAAAGTTTTTTAGCACCGGGCACCATCATAAAACACATCTGCTCAAAAGAAGAACTGATACCAAATTGCTTATTGCCAACAATTAAAAGCAGCGGTACAAACAGGCCGAGAAGCGGGCCGGAAATGTACCACGCCCATGTGCTAAAAAATGAATCCATTGTTTCCTCCGATAATTATTTTGTGTTAATTTTATATGAAAACGTTATTTTTGCCGTCTTGGCCAACATTTTAGAAACCGAGCAATATTTATTTATGGAAAGATCGAGCGCGCGTTCTACTTTTTGTGCTTCCAATTGTCCCTTTAAAATAAACTGCAGATGAATTTGCCGGAAAACAGCCGGGATATTTTCTTCATCGCGTTTAGCCGAAACCTGAACCTTTAGGTCATCCAAAACCTGGCGTTGTTTTTTAAGGATTGAAATAACATCGATGGCGCTGCAGCTGCCCAAGCCCATTAAAACCAATTCCATTGGGCGTGCGCCCTGATTATTGCCACCGGCTTTTTCGCCGGCATCCACAAATACAGAAAATGGACCGGAGCCCTGTGCTTCCATTTTAAAGGCGCCCTCTTTTTTATTTATTTCTATTTTCATTTTTTCCCTTTTTTAGATTTTTCCAATGCCTGAATGATGTCTGCGATGATATCGTCTTTATTTTCCAGCCCCACTGAAATACGAACCAATCCCGGATAAATTGAAACCTGCTCCTGCTCTTCAATCGAAAGCTTAGAATGTGTCGTAGAAGCCGGGTGTGTTGCCACAGAACGGGTATCGCCCAAGTTGGCCGTTTTAGAAAATATTTGCAGGGCATCGATAAATCGCTGCGCCCTGTCATAGCCGCCTTTTATTAAAAGTGTAATAATCCCGCCGGCACTCTTCATTTGCCTTTGTGCCAATATAAATTGTGGATGTGATTCCAACCCCGGGTAGCGCACATAAATTAAATGCGCGTTCCCATCAAGTTCCCGTGCCAGGGCCAAAGCATTTGAGCAATGCCGCTCCATTCTTAAAGACAAAGTCTCCAGGCTTTTTGACAGAAGCCAGGCGTTAAAAGGCGACATGGCCGGGCCGGTTTGTCGTGCAAAAAAGCGTACCTCGTCGATCAAGTCCTGATTACCGACAATTACACCGCCCAACACTCTTCCCTGGCCATCAATATATTTTGTGGCCGAATGCGCGATTAAGTCCGCACCATAATCCACAGGTGTTTGTAAAATTGGGGTGGCAAAAGTATTATCAATAAACAGGATAAGGTTGTGCTTTTCTTTTAATTTTTGAGCGATGGATAGATCGATAATATCCAATCCGGGGTTTGAAGGTGTCTCGATAAAAAACATTTTTGTGTTTTTATTGATGTGTGATTCCCACTTTTCCGGGCGTGAAGCATCAACAAAACTTGTGGTAATACCCCATTTGGAAAGTATTTTTACCAGGATTTGATAGGTTGAGCCAAATAAAGCACGGGATGCCAGCACATGATCACCCGCTTTTAACAACCCGGCAAACCCGGCAAATACAGCGGCCATCCCTGTTGCAAATGCAAAGCCATCGTCCATTTTTTCCAACGCACACATTTTACCTATAAACTCTGTTGTATTTGGGTTTGAGAATCGTGAATAAATATTACCGGGTTGTTCATCTGCAAAAAGCGCCCGGCCTTGTTCGGCATCATCAAATACAAAACTTGATGTTAAGTAGAGTGGCACAGAATGTTCGCGGTTCTCTGAACGCGGGTATTGATGGCGAATATCTGCTGTTTCTGTTTTATACATTTTTTCCTCTTGATTAATATTTTTGGCCAAAAAAAAAGCCCTCCGGAAAATCCGAAGGGCTTTTGTAATTTTTTATAATTATATATTATGCGCCAACCAGATCTCCATGGATAGAAGTCCCCATCATAATGTTGCGCATAATACAAATATTTTTAAGTGTAATTGAAATCATTTTTATAACCGTTTTTTTTTCGGGCAATATATCAGCAATTAAGATAATTACAAAATTTATTTTTAACATCGCCCTCTTTTAAAGAATCTTGAGTGCCTTTTTTGATGCTAAAACCTTAACATCATTTCATCAATAAAAATTTTTTCGTTTTTTGATAATCCCCTGTTAAAAGCCGGTAATAATAAATGCCCGAAGCTAAATGAGGGGCATTGAGCGTAATTTTATACATGCCTGATATTTGATGTGCATTTACCAGTGTTTTTATTTTTCTACCGATGGCATCAAAAATCTCCAAATGAACCTGTGTTGCGGTTTTAAGTTGATATTCAATTGTTGTCGACGGGTTAAAGGGATTGGGATAGGCATCACCAAGACGGGTTGTTTTTGGTACAATCTGATCATCAAACCTGACGCTTGTTAAAATACCGGCCGGGTTGCCTGTGCGTTGTGGATTGCCTTTAAACATCGACCAGCCGGGAACAGCCGAGAATTTATAATCTAGCACATAAATTTTTCCAAAAGTTACAAAACCCAACTCTGCGTCACCATCATCGTCCAGGTTGCCGATCACTGCGGAGTTGCGTATTTCAAAGTCGAGCTGATGTGGAAAGTTTTCGATTGGCTTGCTAATATCAATGGCTTGCACCGACCCATTTTTATCTCCAAAGATTATATCCCACACGCCGTTTTCATTTAAATCTGCTAAAACGGGCGTTGCTTTTGTCGCTGCATCAAGGGGCATGGGAAAACCAGAAAGCTCTAGGCCCGAGGTGGTGATCAGATGCAGATTGGCGTTGGCATCAAGGGCGATTATTTCGTTTTCACTATCATGCGTGATATCATAAACCAAAACCCCCGGCTCAATTTTTGCGCCCAAATCAAGATTTAAACGCTCGCTGCCATCCTGGTTTACAGCCACCAAATGGCCATTGTCCAAGCCCACCAAAACTTGTACAGAAAGATCATTTTCCAGACTGGCAACAGTTGGCCCACTGTAAGAATTACTGCCTGTTGCATACGGCCAGCCCGCTACTTCCTGCCCGTTTTTTACAGAAATGGCATGCAAAGAGCCACCATCATTTAAAGAGACAAAAATTATATCCAGAAAGTCATCGTGGTTTAAATCGGCAATGGCAGGTGGCGAGACAACTTTTGTCCCAACAGCAAACAGAGGAAATCCGGGATAATCTGTTCCGTCGGCATTTAAAACAAAAATATCACCCGAACTTGAAACGACAATTATCTCATTTTTACCATCAAGATTAACATCCGCAATCATTGGGTTTGTACGCAATGTTTTGCCGGTGTTATATGTAAAAATTATTTCACCTGTATCGTCGATGGCATCAATTTTTTTATTGACCGCATTCACCGCAACAATCTCCAAACCTTCATCATCATCAAGGTTGCCCGCAGCCAGTGCAGTGCGGATACTTCCACCAACAGAGACAGGAAAGCTATCCAGCGCGCTTTTTCCCTGTGCGTCCAAAGCAAAAACATTTCCACTGTAATCGGCATAAACAATTTCGTTCGATCCATTATTATCAACATCCAAAATCATTGCAGAGGAGCGTGTAAGCACCTCCAACGGAAAACCAACCTGATCGAGCGAGACAGGTAAATCATATTCGTACTCAACCTGATAGGGATTTGCACCTTGCGGATTAGCGGATATGCCAAGTTTTAGCTTTGCGTCAAAGGCTTCGTTGGTGTTGATGGTAAAAATCATGGGTACATCGAAAGTGGAAGAGGAATCGCCATTAACAAGTGTACCAAATTCTTTTGGGGCAGACTCAATCGTTATCCGCTCATCGAGTGAGGCCAGCGTGATTGTGAGATTATCTGCATCCTTCCAGCCTAGCCAGTTTTTTAGATTAAAATGAAACTCCCCACTTTCCAGCGGATTGATAATTCCATCGCCATCCGAGTTGTCCGGGTTCTCAACAATATTAAAAGAAGTGATTTCGATGTGCGGGTAAATAGCGCCTATAATGCGGATGCTGTCAATCACAACCGGGATAATCGGGCGGTCATCATTATCCGTATCCACGTCACCAATGTCCTGAACAATATTCATGCCTTTAATTACATTGCCAAAAATGGAGTGTACATCATCCAGGTGGTGTTGCGGTGTTAGCGTAATAAAATATTGTGAACCACCCGTGTTCGGTCCATCAAGCGCCATGGAAACCGCGCCGGTCACGTGCCTTAAATCCGGGTGAAATTCATCGGGGATTGTATATCCTGGCCCACCTTCACCGGTTCCTAAAGGATCACCATCCTGAATGACAAAATTATCAATTACACGATGAAAAACCAGGCTGTCATAAAACTGGGCATTGGCCAAATCCATAAAATTATTGGCAGTGATCGGTACAATATCTTCACGCAGTTCTACCTCAAAATCACCCATGGATGTTGACCAGCGCGCGATACTTTGTGCGTCTAATGAAAATGAAATACAAAAAACAATAATTATGGTTTTTATAGTGAGTGCTTTGGACATACTGGCCTCCAGAAAAATTTTATAAGATCTAGGATTATTTATTTTAAGATACATCGAAAGACAAATAAGGACAATGGAAAAACAGAACTTTGGATATAGCAATAACTCATCCCCAATACAAACATTGGTCAGCCAATATTTTTCAGGCCCTTCTCTTAAAAAGAGAAGGGGGAAAGACGATTCTCTTTTTCCCACAATCTAAAAGTCCCTCGCTTTTTAGGAGAGGGATTTAGGGTGAGTTATATTATATCCCTCATCATCTAGATAACGCTTCAACTTTAAAAGAACATCATCCAAGCGCTTCTCAATTTCTTCATTGTTTACACGGAAAACCCGAATCCCCTTTTGTTCAATAATATCACTTCGTATTTTATCATACTCTATTTGATTTTTGTGAATACCGCCATCTTTTTCTATTACTACTTTGTCCTGATGAGAATAAAAATCCGCAATAAAAAACCTTTCCATCTCAAAGTCATTAAAAAAAATTACGTGTTGACGATAAAACTTTTTTCCACAGAACTGTCTATTTCTTACGGCATTCCAAAAGATTTTTTTAGCATTAGTACTATTTTTTCTTAACTCTCGGGCCAGATATAGTCAAGTCCTAAATGTTGTGTACTTTGTTCTTCCAGCGGTTTAAGTTCTGATGAAGCGTAGCGGAATCAGAACTTAAACCGCTCGCGCCAGTTTGACCCACGGTTCAGTTTTATTTTTTAGTATTTCCATATCCCAATATTTTTGACCTGTTTGCCACTGCTCGGACTGTTCTATACACATTGTCCCAAATAATCGAATACACGAATCCTTATTGGGAAAGATCCGGATAACACGACTTCGTCTT
>JAJRVW010000194.1 GCA_024277115.1 Calditrichota bacterium | reverse complement strand
TATTCGATTATTTGGGACAATGTGTATATAACAGTCCGAGCAGTGGCAAACAGGTCAAAAATATGGGGAGATGGAAATACTAAAAAATAAAACTGAACCGTGGGTCAAACTGGCGCGAGCGGTTTAAGTTCTGATTCCGCTACGCTTCATCAGAACTTAAACCGCTGGAAGAACAAAGTACACAACATTTAGGACTTGACTTTTACTCATTACATACACCTTCATTTATAAGTATAATAATACAATTGCGCGTACTGTGCATGAGATGTCAGAAATATTCTCTGCACCTTGTGTAGTATGGGCAATGGTTACAGTTACCTTCAAATTAATTGATAGAGGTTTAATTCTTCAACTAACTACTCAATTTAGCGCCTGTCTTTCAAATCGTTTTTTAATGAAGAACCCTGCCAGCGCCAACTTGGAAAAAAATGAGATGATTCCGCACCGGGCGCTTGAGCTATACACTATAATTTTTTAGTACTTTATGGACAGGCGCTATTTAAACTACCTGACAAGCAACATCTTCCGCGTTTTAACATTGGGCCCGGCTTGCAGAAGGTAGAAATATTCCCCGCTGGGTAAAAAACGGGCGTCAAAAACCTGTTCATACACACCGGCCACCCGGTTTTCATTAATCAAGGTCCTTATCTTCTTGCCAAGCAGATCGAAGATTTTTAGTGTTACTTTGCTGGCAGTTGGGATTTGGAATTTGATGATTGTTGTTGGGTTAAAGGGATTTGGATGGTTCTGGTAAAGGGCAAATTTAGCAGGGATTATTTCATCCTCAACCTCAACCGATACCACAGAGCCACATTCCGTGCCTTCACCAGAGACATCTCCAAATATGTTCCCAATACCGCCCGCACAAAGATCAGCCCCCAAGGGAACAACTATTGACGCACCGCTACCTATAACTATTGTTTGGGCCGACAACGAAACAAATGGCACAAGGATTATAGAAATAATTATAAAATATTTTTTTTTCATTTTGATTACCTCGGTACGCTATTCATGGATTCTAATTTGTCAGTTTTGTCTTTATAACCAAATGATTTTTTTTCGTTTTCTTTCAAAGCAATTGAGTTAACTTTTTTCTCAAGGCTTTCAATTTGCTTTTGTTGTTCTTTGACAGCCTCAACTAACAACCCGACAAGATACTGATACTCAACTGCTTTAGTCTGCATCGAGTCGTTCGAAGTATGAATAACTTCCGGCACTACCTTTTCCACTTCTTGTGCAACAAAACCCATTTGCAGTGATTGATCTTTTTTCGAGTCTTTCCACTTATAATTTACACCGCGCAATTTCATAACTTTATCCAGGGCATCCGGTATAGTGATAATCTCTTTTTTCAACCGTCTGTCAGAAGGTGCATGGTACGTACCGTAATTGCCGGTTACAACGCCACCTGATTCTATTTTAAAAATTTGGCCCCACTGACTATCGATATCGAATGCAGACTCAGATGACCCACTCTGTACTCTCACGGCAAGCCCATTTCCGGTGGCAGATGTACTGCGGATAACCGCTGTATGGTTATCATTTACATTATTTTCCACAACTAAACTGTGGGTTGGGGACGTTGTCCCAATGCCGACATAACCGAAGCTATTGATTCTTAATGCTTCATTTAATGTCCCGGAATTGAACGTTCTAATCTGTAATTCTGTGGAGCCGGTGTTATCAGAACGACGTGCTTGCAGGTAAGAAACATTACTACCATTATACGGAGCGATAAAAATATGGCCCGGGAGGAATATAGATTGCGTTGTTCCAGTTATTGGATCATTTGCCAAATAGATTTCGCTATTTGTAGCAACATCAAATATACCTCGTGGATTTGTTGTACCAATACCAACCCTACCGGAGATTTTATCGAGGAACATAGCACTGGCAGAATCGTTGGCTGTTCCGTTCCAAAAATATCGGATAAAGTTCAGCCCATTACTCCCCCCACGCTCATCACTAACGATGTCCCATCCACCATCATCGGTAAACTGCCGGAGTTTTAAACCATTTTGAAATCGGTTGCCCCCTGCGGATTTCAGGGTAAGAAAAACATTGCCTTCGGAGAAACTTCCCAATTGGAGTTTCTCGGTCGGGGTTGTTGTCCCGATACCAACGTTGCCTAAACCATTAACCCTAAAAAGAGTACTTCCTCCTTTATTGATAACAGAAAACCCTTCTTCTGAAGTATTCCCCGAAAGTGTCGCATCAATATCCTGTGCGCTGATAGAAGTTAAAAAGAAAATTAAAAACAGAAATGTGAATATAGTTTTCATACCATATCCTCCTATAAATAAGTTGATGAATTGTTAATTAGAAAATTGTGATACCAATAAACGGAAGAAAAGGGAACGGTGTATATCAGCTATGCTACAAATGCTTGCACTTATGCTACAATTCTATAAGTAAAGATGTTTTTAAATGGAGGGAAAGGCTGGATAACGAAAATATCTAATGCGTTAAATCACTTGGAGGAAAACCAAACTCTTCTCTAAAGCAGCGGGTAAAATATTGAGGGCTTGAAAATCCTACGGAGTAGGCAATCTCAGAAAGATTGCCTGTCTTTTCTTTGATTAAATTCATGGCATAAGCCAATCGGACAGAACGGATATAGCGGCTGGGCGATTTACCTGTTAATGCTTTTAACTTCCTGTAAAGCTGAACCCGGCCCATAACAAGTTCTTTCTCAAAAGCCTCAATGCTGAAATCTTCTTCGGCAATATGCTTTTTAACCACTTCCATAACCTTGGCCATAAATTTTTCATCGAGGCTACTAAGTTTTTTCCTTTTTGCCTCCTTGTCAAACAGGTATTTACCATATTTTTCCTGTAGCTTCTTTCTAGTATTAAGAAGGTTTTTAATCCGGACAAGCAATTCTTTTCTGTTAAAAGGTTTTATCAGATAATCATCTGCCCCGGTTTCCAACCCTTCCATTTTATCATCAAAGCCTGCTTTTGCCGTTAACATAATTATCGGGATATGACTCGTGTTCTCATCATTTTTAATATTTTTACAAAATTGATAGCCATTCATCTTTGGCATCATTACATCCGTAACTATAAGATCGGGAATTTCCTCTTGTGCCTTTAGTACCCCATCTTCCCCATTTACAGCTTCAAACACTTTGTATTCTTTTTGAAGCTGCTCACAGATATAAGCCCTTACATCAGGATTATCTTCAAGAACTAAAATAATTTCTTTATTATTTTCAGAACCGGGAAGAAGTAGGTCACTTATATTTTCTTGTCCCGAATCATTGGCCCCGACATCAATACTCTCAATTTTATCCTTAACAGGCTTTGATAATAAATCATTGACAGTAAGGTCAGCCGAATATTCTTTGTCGGCCTTTGCACTGCCACGGGGTAAACGGATAATAAACTCTGCACCTTCCCCTTCTTTACTGATCACAGAAATCTTTCCTTTATGAAGCTCAATCAGCTCTTTTGCTAAAGCCAGCCCAATACCTGTTCCTTCATGCTCCCTGGTATGCGAACCGTCCACCTGGAAAAACCTGTCAAAAATTTTTGGTAGTTGGTCTTCAGGAATCCCAATACCATTATCTTTTATTTTTATCTCAATAATTGAGTCGTTTAAAACACTAACTTCAAGTTTTATCTCCCCATCACCCGGTGTAAATTTAATAGCGTTCGCCACAAGGTTAAAAAAAGCTTTTTCCATTTTATCACGATCAAATACCAGCGGTATAGTATCATGTTGGGAAGCAAAGTTTAATCTAATTTTCTTTGACTCCGCGAGCGATTCAAAAGAATAAAAAAGATTTTTAAGAAAGGAAATCAGATTATGCTCATTTGCATTTAGTTTCATGTTTCCTGTCTCAATTTTCGATATATCCAGCAATTGGTTAATTAACGTAAGCAGTCTTTTAGCGTTTCGGTAGGCTACCTGCAATTTTCTTTTTTCATTGAGCACAATATTGGAAGATAAAACATTGTCCACCTGGCCAATGATTAATGTTAACGGCGTACGGAACTCATGCGAAATGTTTGTAAAGAAACGGGATTTCAACTGATCTAAACTGCGTAGTTTATCTGTTTGGACTTTTTCTAACTTAAGATCATTCTTTAAAAGAATGCGGTTCAATTCATACCGTCTTACTAAATAAAGGCTAGCGAGAAAAGCCAGCCCATAGATAAAGTATGCCCACCAGGTTTTCCACCAGGGTGGAAAGATAATAATGGCCAAAGATGCCGTTTTTTCATTCCAAACCCCGTCGCTGTTAGTCCCTTTAACTATAAGAGAATATTTACCTGGATAGAGATTGGTAAAGGTTACCTCTCTTTTTGCGCCAAGCTGTATCCAATCTTTATTAAATCCTTCAAGCTTAAAAGCATACTTATTTTTTTCGGGCGCATAATAATCCAGTGAGGCAAATTCAAATGAAATGAAGTTTTGCTCGAAAGATAAAACGATTTCATTTGTTTCTGATATTACTTTCTTGAGTATTGAGTTTTTGTCCCGTACGGAAACTGATTTATTAAATAGCTTGAAATCTGTAAATACCATATTTGAAGGAAAATTATTCTTTGCAATATTCTTAGGATAAAAATAATTAAAACCGCTGATTCCACCAAAGAACATTTCTCCCGATTCACTTTTGAAAAAAGCCCCGGTATTAAATTCGTTGTTCTGTAATCCATCACTAGCATCATAATTTATAAATTGCTTTTGAACAGGATTGTATTTTGATATTCCCCGGTTTGTGCTGAGCCATAAATTTCCCTCTTCATCCGGTAATATTCCGTAAACAACATTATTGGGCAAACCGTCCTTTTCCATTATATGTTCAAAGGCTTCAGCTCGTTTATCAAATAGGTTTAATCCGCCACCGGATGTGCCAATCCACAACTTTTTATCAGGTTCAAGCGGATCCGGACAAATACTCTTTACAATATTGCTGTTAAGACTGTTGCTGTCCTTTGGATCATTTTTGTAAAAAGTAAACCTTTCATTTTCCGGATTAAATTTAATCAAACCTATATTTGTCGTAAACCATAGGTTATCCTGCTCATCCTGATAGATCACCGAAGTTCCAATACCGTAACCCGGAACAGGGGTATCATTATAAAGGTAATTAACAAAACGGGGCTTATGGCTATCTGTCCATTTACTAAAATATTTGTCGCTCACCACCCAAATAGTTCCTGATCGGTCCTCAAAAACCCCGTATGTAGCCTGGTAAGGAGGCGGGCTAATTTTAAACCGTACGGACTCATTTGTATTTGTGTTAAGGCAAAACACGCCATCATAAGTTGTGAACCACAAATTTCCATTCAGGTCTTCAATTATCGATGTAGTGCCCGTACTGCCAAACTCATCCGGGCCTAGAACATTGCCATAGGATTTTAACCCGTTTGTTTTCCTGTTCCATTTATAAATATAATTATAGCAGGCAAACCATAAATTTTTTTGGGAATCCTCAAATATTGAGCGGATAGTTAGCTGGGACTGAAATCGTTCTTCATATTTCTTATTCGGAAACGGCTTAAACCAATTTGAGCCCGGAAAATATATATAAACCCCATAGCCGGTACCGATCCAGATATTTCCCACCTTATCAAGAAAAACTCTCGATATAGCCGGCAGGATATCACGTTCAAAGTAACGATAGGTATTGTCACTAATATTAAATAAAACCAAACTGCCTTCAACGCGCATCCATAAGTTGCCGGAATGGTCTTTTACAATATAGCTTATTGTTCCCCCACTGTCAGTATTTCCCTCAACTCTATATCCTTTTGAGAATAGTTTAAACCGCCCGGTATTTTTGTTAAACAAGACTAAACCCAATGACGAACCTAGCCATAAAGTGCTGTCATTATTAATCATCACAGATGATATTTAATTACCTACTTTATTAACAGGAACTTTCTCTATAAAATAATGCTCGAACCTTTCTGAATTAGGTGTTAATGTATCCAGACCTGAACTTGTCCCTATCCATAAAATACCATCCTGGTCCGTTGCTATTGACAAAATATTATTATCAATAATACTATTTGGCTTATCAGGTTGATGTTTATAGTTTGTAAACTGATAATTGGAAGTTAGTATATCTTTCCGTTTAACCTGAAATAAACCGGTACGAAATGTGCCAATCCAGATATTTCCTTCTTTATCTTCAGTAATGGAGCTCATGTTTTGAATATTGATGGGTATTTTATGGAATATTTCGGTTTTACTGTCCATAAAATTAAGTTCACCTTTAGATGTAATAATCCATAAAATGCCTCTGCTATCATTATAAAGAGCCCTAACAGAATTACTTGAAAGTGTCGTAGAATCGTACGGGTTATGGTTAAAAACGGTAAAGGAATAGCCGTCATATTTATTCAAACCATCTTTCGTGCCAATCCACATAAAACCTTTATTGTCTTGAGCGATTGCAAAAGCGCCATTTTGTGACAGCCCGTCATCTATACTTAGGTGAGTTAATTTTGATTGCAGGAAGCTATTAGAGGGTGAGTGTGTATTTTGTGCAAATATGGGATAGCTTAGTAGAATAAAGAAACAAAACATTAGATAAAAAAATCTACTGTAAAATTTCCAAGGGAAAGGGATTGGTAAGATTAAACCTTTTAGATAGAATAAGGATGCAGGGATGTTAAAAACTGTCACGTTTTGCCTGGAATGTGTTTATTTAAGTGAGAAAAATTTAAATTATAGGATTCAAAGAGGAAATCCAAAATGTTTTACTTTTGGATCCTTTTTTTCATATTTTGTCCCTTTTACATCACATATCCAAGTAAAAGGGACATATAGATTAACCTGAGTTCGATCTAAAGAAAACACTTATTTTTAGTATAATTTTTTTTGGAACTCACCCCTAAATCCCATCTCTTGCCCCGATACTCGGGATTTTCAATAAGAGAGGGGACTTGAAAAACTTAAAATAAGCAGAAACTGCTTAGGGGTGAGTTGTTTTTATATGCCTATCGTAGAGTTAAATAATTTTCTCAATGCAAAAGTTTTATATCGAACTCACGTTAGATTAAGTTAATCAGAAAGGTAATAAAAGGTACTCAAACAGTGATGATGGTTACACCGTAGGAAGAATAAAGTACACAAGCTTAGGACTCGACTCAAAGGAACCCAAGGCCATAGCAATATTATTGAAAACGAAAGTCCATTTGCTACATTATTTTGAGTATGATATTAGGTGGCGTCACCGCCTAAGCACAACAAACCCGGCCGAAGGGTTCTTTAAACACCTGAGAACGTTTATACGACGCTATCCAGGTGGGTCGATGAAGAACAAGTAGACACAACTTAGAGTTTTTTCGAGACTATTTTTTTTAATAATATCTGTTTTTACCGGACACTAATGGTAAAATACATAAGTTTACAAAGATTAGTTTTTATCCTACAAAATTTCCTACTCGATATTTCCACCTAAAAGTTTTAAAGTCCCCAAAAGTTCCTCCAAATTCTTTTTCCTGAGATTTGATAAAAGTTTTTCGGTAACCATTTCCAGGCTTTTTCCAGACTCTTCAAGAATTCTTTCCCCGGCCCGGGATATTTTTACCAGGCTTACCCGCGCATCGCGTTTGTTGGCTTCTTTATGAACAAGACCAATTTTTTCCATTGGCGCGATCAGCCGCGTAATCCCTGATGCAGAGAGCCCAACCTGATCAGCAAGATCAATACGCCGCAGCATTTTTTGCGGTGAGTGGTCGAGATAATACAGGATCATAAACTCCGAAAAACTTATCCCGTGAATACTTAACTGGCTATTTAATTTTTTTGATATGGCTGTATGCACTACTGAAAAATTCATGCAGAACTTCATACTTTGACTAATTTGCAACATAGTATTCTCCTTTTTATATACTTGAGTTATCAAATATATGTAAAACATATAAGCGAGTCAAATAATTAAGCTTTTTCTAGTACAGCAGGCTTAAACAATCAATGAGATTTATGTGACCGTATTAAAAATATTTTAGAATTAGAATAATCTTTGATAGTTTTCTTATTCCCCCTTTAATGGGGAAACGCAAACTTAACTTTAAATTTTCAGGAATCTAAAATGTCCAAAATCCTTCTCGCCCTGTTTTTATGTTCTTCTTTATTTGCCCAATCACCCAAATCCCTGGTACATAAATATCAAAAAAGAGAGGCGTTTAAAAACAGCCAATGGTCGGTATACGCGCAATATGTAGAAAACGGCAAAACAATAGTCGACCATAATGGCCACCACAGCCTTACGCCGGCATCCGGCTTAAAACTATTTACAACGGCCACGGCTTTGGATATCCTGGGAGAGGATTTTAGATTTACAACCCGTCTTTATCTCAATGGAAAAATTGAGAAGGGCAGATTAAACGGCAACTTAATCATTATAGGCGGTGGCGATCCTACCTTAGGCAGTGCACAGGTTAAGGGCTCGCTTCCATTGGACAGCCTGATGATGAACTGGACACAGGCGATTAAAAAAATCGGTATAAAAAAATTCAAAGGAGACATTATTACTTTTACTGGCTTGTATGACGAGCAAGCAACACCAGGTTATTGGTACTGGGTCGACTTGGGAAATTATTATGGTGCAGGAAGCCATGCCTTAAATATAAACGATAATTTATACCATCTGTTTTTTAAACCGGCCAAACGGATTGGCAGTCCGGCCAAAGTTCTACGGACCGAACCGGAAATCCCCAACCTAACTTTTATAAACAACATGAAAACCGGGAAGAAAGGATCTGGCGATAATGGCTACATATATTGCGCTCCCAATCAATTTAGCGCCACATTGCGGGGAACCATTCCCGCCGGTGTAAAAGAGTTTTCGATTAAAGGCGCCATTCCTGATCCGGGATTGTTTGCCGCCCAAGAATTAAAACGCTCTTTGGAAAAAAACAATATTAAAATTAATGGAAAAGCCAAGGTATCCGGGAGCAAATTTGTTTTCGATGAAAAAAATGTTTTTCATACAACCTCTTCTCCGCCACTAAGAGAGATTATTTATATCATCAACAAACGCAGCAATAATTTATACACCGAGGCGATTGGAAAAATGGCAGGGCTAAAAACGTTTAACTACGGCTCCAATAAAAACTCAGTTAAAGCCATCAGCGCCTTTTTTGAACGTAATAATCTTGACGATGAGATGGATTTATATGATGTATGCGGCCTTTCCCCAACAAATACAATCACTACAAAAATGATGGTTGAACTATTGGTTAAAATGACCGGGCACAAATCGTTTGATGCTTTCTACAACTCAATGGCAGTGGCGGGCAACAAAGATGACATTGGCTATTTTAAAAACTGGGGGCAAGGGACTTTAATTGAAAATAACGCGCGGATAAAGTCAGGGACAATCAACAGGGTAAAAAGCCATTCAGGTTATGTGCGCGATCGGAAAGGCCGGTTGATTGCATTTTCGATGATTGCCAATAATTATAAGGGCAGGGCAAAAAACATCAATAATATGCATAAGAAAATCCTGATTGCCTTGGCTAAACTGAATTAAAGATTAACAATTTTAAACAGAAAATTTCTTTTATTCTCAAAAATTGGTAATAAATTCCCGAGGCGAGATTATCGCAATATCAATATACTTTTTTATATCCAGCAAGTGCTTATCACCGGAAACAATGGTTTTACAATCGAGCGCTATTGCACATTCTAAAAATTTGTTGTCATCTGGATCATTCTTCACAATAGTCAGTTTTGGAGTGGTGGTTGTAAAAATAGAATTATAGCCCTGTGCGAACAACCCTGTTAAGCTTTCAAGTTCCTTTTTATCATTCAGCCCAAGTCGGGTTAACACTTTTAGGTACTCCTCAACAATTTCCTGAGAAAGGCATAAAGTAACTTCGCCATTTTTCCATAAGTTTATAATCTCACGCGGAAGACCGCCAAAAAAAGAAGAAACAAAGACATTTGTATCGATAATGATTTTACGCATTGCCTGCACGCACCTGCTTTATGGCATTACCAATATCTACAGTTTTTACATTATTTTGTGAGAGGCTTTGGCCAATATTCTCCCACAACCCATCAATATAACTACCCATGTCGCGCTCTTTGGAATAGTTGACCAATAGCTCCCGCACCAGTTCGCTTACATTTTTACCCTCATTTTTTGCCAGGCGGCTGATTTTATTTTTAAGGCTTGGCTCAATTCTAATTATTAATTGAGTTTCCATTTTATCTCCTCAACATGAGTATTGTTTGTATATACAATATATACGGGATAGAGCGGAGAATCAAGATTAATAATTTTGGAAAAAAAGGAGTGTAAAAATACTTTATAAAAGAAAATTAATCTCGCTTTGCAGTTTTTTATGCAAGCTAAAATTTGCAGTCCGTTTAGTGCGTATTTCCAGCAAAGTTGCTGATTTGTTTTTCTGTGCCGCGGTATAGTCCCTTTTAAATTCCGAAACCGAACCGGGATTAAAATAATCCAAACCAAACAACTGTGCCGCCCGCTGAAAAGTAAAACTATGAGGCGTACCAAAATTATCTTCAAAAACCTCGTCATATTGGGCAATAGGTAAAAAAGAAAAGATACCGCCACCCTGATTGTTGATCAGGATAATCGTCACCGGATATTTAAAATTATTGAGTAGGGCCAACGAATTTATATCATGGATAAAAGCCAAATCTCCAATGAGCAAAGTAAGCGGACGCAATGCCCCCTGCGCAAAACCCAACGCCGATGCTATGGTGCCATCAATGCCACTGGCGCCACGGTTGGCGCCGATCTTCACCTTCTCTTTTCCTTTGCTCCCAAACATGTCCATATCACGGATGGGCATACTGGAAGCCAAAAACAATGCCGCGTTTTCATTAATATTTTGAGAGATAACACGGCTGACTATTACCTCGTTTAAACTATTTTGAGCCGAATCAAAATTATTTAGATGGTTGCCAATTATTTCATTTTTACGTATTAATTCATCACAAAATACGTTTTTATTTTTTAAAGTGATTTTAGGTAAAATGTTTTTTATTAAACTTTGTACAGGTTGTTGAATCCGCAAAGAAACACTTTTTGCCGGATTGATTATTTTTTCTGTTTCAAGAATGTGGATGTGCCGGCCTTTGTATTTTTCCAAGAATTTCAACAAACGTTTGGAGACTAACTGCCCGCCCAAATGAAGAATTGGCGCCTCTTTTAATCTTTCCTGAATACTATTGGAAAACAATAATTGATCAAAATAATGAACCACATTTTTTGATGATGAAAAACGCAGGCCGGAGGTTATATCGGCAAAAATTGGCCAATTTATTTTTTCCGCCAATTCTAAAATGGCTTGCTGATCCGCCTCATTTTCGTTGCGGCCAGCGAGAATAACCCCAAAACTGTTTTCCTCAATTAGGTCGATTATTTTTTGTGCGTCTTGTTCAAGCCCTTGGACAGAATGAGTTTTAGGTCTTAAAAAAACTACCTCTGATGCGAGCCAATCTTTCACTCCGTCCAAATAATCCGTTGGCCAGATTTCTTTCTTGGGTGCAAGGGGCTCCCGGAACATGCAATTTAAATGTACCGGGCCGGGATTGTTTCCCATAGCGTGCCCAACCGTCTCATCTATTTTTGATAAAACAAAGTTGGCGCTGTCCTGTTTATTGGGGCAGGGAAAATCAAAAAAGAACCGGGGATATTTTCCAAAGAGTTCAACCTGGTCGATCGTTTGGTTTGCCCCGGAATTGCGGAGCTCGGGAGGGCGGTCTGCCGAGAGGACAATCAACGGAATATTCTCTTGCGATGCTTCAATAACAGCCGGATAATAATTGGCTGCCGCAGTCCCCGAAGAGCAAATCAGCGCAGCCGCTTTTTTTGATGCCCGGGCATAACCCAGCGCATAAAAAGCCGCGCCACGTTCATCATAAAAAATTTTAGTCGTTGTACTAGGGTGGCGGACAGCAGCGATTGTTAAAGGGGTTGAACGCGAGCCGGGCGAGATGCAAAAATATTCAATACCATGCCGGAGCAGTTCTTCAACAATCAGATTAGCCCATAATATATTTAAATTTTCAGAGGATTGGATTGAGTTCATCTTGGCACACCTGAAGGCAAATTCTAAATTATTTAGTTTCTGTCTATAAAATCCTGTGAAGCTGTCATTCTGAATCGTTTTTTGATGTTGAAAAT
>JAJRVW010000014.1 GCA_024277115.1 Calditrichota bacterium | reverse complement strand
ATAAAGTGGAAGAACAAATATCAAACTTGTATTAATTGTGGTTTATAATAAGTGTTTTAAGCATTTTCGCAAATTTAAGCTGGAGAATCAGCACAAATAAAAAAGTATGCAAAAGTAGGATATTCATACTTTTTCTAATTTGCATGTTTAAAAATCGGACAATTAATAAAAAAAGTAGGGTTGGCTTTAAGATGGTGTTTTTGTTGTGGTTAAGTATCTTTTTGGTGTTTTGGGTTATTAGAGATATGTTATATAATATATATTATGTAAACTATTATTTATATAAATGCCCTGCTCTATATATTCTTTTAGTTGCGATTTAGCTGTAATAAAAATAAATTCCTTTTCAGCAAAACGTGATAACTTAAAATTTAAATGGAGGAAATATGGATAAGGATGCTTTGGCGGTAGAATTTATAAAAATTTATTTTTCCTGTCATCCAGATAAATTACCAAAAGATCAGGAACAGGCGTTTGAAGAAATTTTGAGTCTACATAAAAAATTTAAAAATAGAGTGATCGGGGATTTAAAGAAAAAGTCAGAGCGGTTTGTAGATAATTATTTTGATAAAAAAGATAATAACTACCTTTAATCAAAAAATAAATCTAAATATTTTATCGGATGAGCTGTAGGAAGGAAAATAATATTTTAACTGTTTTTTATTTTTTTTGAAGTGCTCGGAAAAGATTTGCCTTTTATTCTTTCATACAGTTCTTCCCGATAAATTTCAATTTCTCTGGGCGCCTCTATTCCAAGCTTAACCTGGTTCCCATCAATTTCAACCACAATAATTTTTACATTATCACCAATTGTGATAGACTCCCCTAATCTCCGTGTTAATACAAGCATTCACTTACTCCTTTATATGGTTGTCCATTTTGGTTTTCTTTTTTCTAAAAAAGCGCTTACTCCTTCAGAAAAATCTTTAGTTGTTCTAAAATCTGCATTTATTTTAGCTAACCGATTCACTTCCTGAGAGTTTTCTAAATAACGAAAGGAGCTAAATAACTCCTTTGTTACTTGCAGTGCTTTTGGAGAATTAGCTTTTAAGTTTTCAACTAAGGCAGATATTTCATTTTCTAAGTTTTCCTTAGAAACGACCTTATTAATCAATCCCATTTTTTGTGCTTCAGTAGCGGAGATTATTTTCCCGGTGAGCAATAATTCCCGCGCCTTCCTCTCCCCTATTTGTTTTATTAAAAAAGTGGAAACCATCGCTGCTACAAACCCCACGCGCACCTCAGGGTAGCCAAAAATAGAACCTTCTTCGGCTATAATAAAATCGCAAACTGAGGCAAGGCCACAACCACCAGCTAATGCAGGGCCGATTACTTTTGCAATAACAGGCCTCGGAAAATGAGAGATCATCAAAAAAAGTTCTGACAGTGATTTTGAGTCACTTATATTTTCTTCATAACTATTACTGGCCAGCCCCTGCAAATATGCTAAATCTGCGCCACTGCAAAATGCATTTCCCGCACCGGAAAGAACAATAACTTTTACCATACTTTTTGTTTCCAAAAACTTTAACGCCTTTTTTAAATCAAAAACAAGCTGACCATTTAAAGCGTTTTTTTTATCCGGACGGTTTAAAACCAATGAAGCAACGCCATCCTTTTCGCTGATAAGTACGGAAGAAAGGTCTAAGCTTTTCATGTTTGTAAAACCCCTGCATTAAACTTTTTATACTTTATCTCGGGGTTTTTTGTCACAGCATCAAGCGATATAATTAATCTTTCACGAGTTTCCTCTGGAAGAATTATTTCATCAACCCACAAACGCGCAGCTGCATAACGGGCATCAGCTTGTTTATCATAACTTGATTTTATTTGGTCATGCAAAACTTTTTTCTCTTGCTCAGACAGTTTTTTCCCCTGCCGTTCCAATTGTTTGATTTTTATCCCGGATAATGTATTGGCAGCCTGACTACCGCCCATAACAGCATATTTCGCACTGGGCCAGGCGTAGATAAAATTAGGTGCATACGCTTTACCACACATTGCATAGTTTCCGGCGCCAAATGTACCCCCAATTATCAGAGAAATTTTGGGTACGACAGAGTTAGAAACAACATTAACTAATTTTGCACCTGCTTTAATTATTCCAGAATATTCTGCATCGCGGCCTACCATGAAGCCATTCACATCATGTACAAATAATAAAGGGATTTTATTTTGATTACAATCCATGATGAAACGAGCTGCTTTTTCGGCGCTTTCAGTATAAATAACGCCGCCAAACTGAGGGGGTTGCCCCTTCTTCATTATATGTTTTTTTTGATTTGCAACAATTCCAACCGGAAACCCACCAATATGGGCATAGCCACAGACGATCGTTTGGCCATAGTCCTTTTTATATTCAACAAATTCGCCATCATCAATTATTCTTGGTAGCACATCAAAAAAATCATACGGTGCAGAGCTATCCGTTGGAATAATTTTTAAGAGTTCATTCTCGTCATAAGCAGGCATCTTTGATTCAAGCCTTTTTATTCCAGAGTCCTCAAAGCTCCCCATTTGCCTGACGAGTTTACGGATATGCTGCAAAGCAGACTTATCGTCTTTTTCTTTATAATCAATCGTACCGCTTATTTCTGCATGCATCTGTGCACCACCCAAATCTTCCGCACTTATCTCTTGCCCGATGGCAGCTTTTACGAGAGCGGGACCGGCAAGAAATAATCCACTTCCTTCTGTCATTAAAATTTTATCGGTCATTACAGGCAAATAGGCCCCGCCCGCAACACACATCCCCATGATGGCAGTGATCTGAGGAATACCAAGAGAGGACATCCGTGCGTTTAAGTAAAAAACACGGCCAAAATCATCCTGATCGGGAAAAACATCTTCTTGCAGAGGTAAAAAAATCCCGGCAGAATCTACCAGGTAAATTGTTGGTAAGTGGTTTTCAAGCGCAATAGTTTGGGCACGGATAACCTTTTTTGAAGTCATCGGAAAAAAGGAACCTGCCTTTACAGTAGCGTCATTTGCGATGATCATACACAAACGGTTATGAATATAGCCTATTCCACAGATCGTTCCCGCTGATGGCGCCCCACCCCATTCTTCATACATATTAAAGGCGGCAAACTGTGCTAATTCAGCAAATTTTTTATCAGGGTCTATCAATAATGAAATGCGCTCACGGGCTGTTAAGCGGTTCTTTTTATATTGTTTTTGGATATTTTTTTCACCACCACCCAGACTAATCAAATCCCGTTCTTTGGAAATTTGTTCAATTATACGAGTCCATTTTTTTTCATTCTTTGTACAAGATGAACTTAAAATATCAAGATGACTTTTAATCCTATCGCTGGTATGATTAGCCAAAACTCCTCCATGACGGCAATTAAAATATAATGTTAAAATAAACTTGAGGATAGAATGTGATTTGTATCAAATTGTAATAAATTTAATGCAGGTCAAAATTTAAGATATTAATAGTTATAGTCAAGGACTAATCATTCCTCAATTACACTTTATTTTTATCAACAGCTCTAATTATATCAAATTTTATTGTTTTGAGGGTTAGATTGTTTTTAGTGGAAAAAGGAATACATTGTGCTGCTGGATATTCTTTTAAATAAAAATTTACACGTTTTTCTATTTCGCCTTTTTTAATTTTATCAGTCTTGCTCAAAATTAATGTAAATTGCACTTCGATATATTCCAACCACTCAAGCATCTCTCTGTCACTATCAAGATGATCGTGCCTACTGTCTATTAGCAGATACACCATTTTTAAGGCACTATTTTCAACAAAATATGATTCGATCATTTTTTGCCATTTTATCTTTTGAGATTTTGGAATCTTTGCATATCCATACCCCGGAAGGTCAACACAGTATAATTGGTCATTAACATTGAAGTAGTTAATAAGCTGTGTTTTCCCAGGTGTTGAGGAAGTTTTCACTAAGTTTTTACGTTTAAATATTGCATTTAACAAGGAAGATTTGCCTACGTTCGACCGTCCGGCAAAAGCAACTTCCGGTAGTTTAAACGGTGGGGCCTGCTCTCTTGTTGTTGCACTTTTTTCAAAGTTTACTTTTATAAAATCTTTTTCTTTCAACATGTATATATAAAAGTGCGGCATAACCAAATCTTATACCGCACATTCTTTTTTTTAATGATTAATAATTTTAAACCAAGGCGGAAATTTTATCTTCAATCTGGCCTTTCGGCACTGCCCCAAGTAATTGATCGACAGGTTTTCCATCCTTAAAAAATAAAAGGGTTGGAATTGACCGTATCCCATACTTCATTGAAGATTGTGGGTTTTGGTCGACATCCATTTTACCAACTTTTATCTTCCCCGCATATTCACCCGCAAGTTCATCAACCAATGGCCCGATAATTCTACATGGCGCACACCATTCCGCCCAAAAGTCTACCATTACCGGTATATCAGATTTCAACACTTCATCTTCAAAATTACCATCATTTAGCTCAACATAATTTCCCATTGTTCCTCCATGGATGCTTTTAGTTTACATGAAATTTAGATAGTTTTTTATTCTTCTACAAATGTAAAACGATTAATTGTTATTACTTTTTTATCTCGGGAGTATAAATAATTTTACCAATAATTTTCGCTGTTCCAGTCTTGAGCATACCAATTCTTTTAGCCGCTTCATAAGAAAGGTCCAAAATCCTATTCCGTACAAAAGGCCCCCTGTCATTTATACGCACACGTACTTTTTTACTATTAGCAAGATTCTCTACTTCGAGGATTGTCCCAAATGGTAAAGTTTTGTGGGCAGCAGTCAATCCGTTCATATCAAAAATTTCACCGTTCGCCGTTTTTCTACCGTGGAATTTTTTACCATAATATGAAGATATACCCGAAATATAGTTTGTACTTCTTCCTGCCCGCCAACCTTGATGCTCAACCCTGGATGAACTTCTAAGGCTTCGATCTATCGTACATGATGTGAACAATGGAATTAATATCAGGAAGGTGAAAAAATAGTTATGGTTTTTTTGCGGCATCTTGCAAATCTTTAAGCTTTTGTGGAATATTTTGCTCTACATCTATCTGCGTAGAATCAATATTTATTTTAGTTTTTGTTGAATCGGATACTTGTTCTTCGGTTTCTTTTGGCGGTTCTGCAATTTTAAACAGTGCAATTTTTCCTTGCGGGCTTTTGGGATATTCTTTTGCCAGTATACTATAACTCACATATGCGCTATCTGTATTTTTTATAAAATTTTCATATAAATATGCAGATGCGTATCGTGATTTTATAGCCCAGGATGAACCTGAATCCTGCATTGCAATCGTATTGTAGGCCCTAATTGCCTGATTGTATTTCTTCTGATCAAATAGCTTTTCTGCATTTAGGAATGCTCCTTTAATCGCACCCTCTTTGTTATGCTCGGTGATCACAACCGTCTTACCCGACAGTTTACGTCCATAGATTGTATTTGGGTATTGTGTTAATATGATGGTTTTAAAAGAGTCTGCTTTAACAGAATCCTGATCAATATCTTTAGATATATAATAGAGGGAATAATAGGCTTTTGGGATTAGTAAGCTATCGGAATAATTATTTACAAAATGGGTATAGGCCACTTTTGCACTATCATAATGTTGGTAATTTACCAAAAAATACTCAGCCATTCGGAAATCATTTTTTAGTAAACTTTTCTCAACAACTTCAGGGTCTCTGGAAACCGCCACTTTATTTTCCCTGATTTTCTTTTTTTGCTTTAGGCTATCTTTTTTGGCCTTATTTATGAGCCCCTCAATTTGCCGGTCATTGCTTGCAGGTTGAATGTTAACTGTGTCTTCCAGAGCAATTAAAAGTGTATCAACACCCGAGACAAGACTATCCACTAGAGAAGAATCGCCATGCTCAAGTTTATACATATCATCTTTATCTTTAAGAAGTTGTTTTTTAATTTTAAGATAGTCAGCTAAAATCCGCGAGCGCTTTGACGCCTCTTCAGCGGACTCAGACCGGTTATACTCTTTTTTAACCCTGTCGTATTTAACCTTTGCCGAATCAAGCAATCCAAATTCAAACTCATAAATTTGTGCCATATAAAAAGCAGCCAGGGCCGAACCATCCGTCTTGGGATATTTTTTTAGGACTTCACTATATTTTTCAATCGCAAAATTTAAATCACCCTGAAACTCAATCATATTGGCGAGCTTTGTTGCAATCATGGCATATTGTTTTTTAAACCGCTGATACCTTAGCGTTGTTTGTAAAATCTCTTCTGCTCGCTCATAATTTTTTAATTCCAATAATGAGTTGGCAACCTGAATTACAGCGTCATATTGTGTGATTATAGGAAGATCGTATCTTAAAACTTCTTCATAATTTTCAATGGCGGCTTCATAGTTTTTAAGTTGATAATATGAATCGGCGAGTTTGTATTGTGCCTTGCCTGCCCTTTCAGAGTTTGAAGTTGCCTCTATGCATTCACTGAACCGTTCAATCGCGTCTTTGTATTCTTCAGATTTATAATAAAGCTCACCAATATTAAATAAGGCTTCTGCGCGGATTTCATCATCATCAGTTTTCGATATTATACCACTAAATTTTGATAAGGCCTGTTCATCGTCTTCTTGCTTTAGGTACGTTTTTGCCAGCCATAATTCAGCTTCGGGAATCAACTCGGACCTCAAGTACTTCTGGAGAAATTGCTCCAGAACTTCTTGAGATTTGTCATATTCTTCAAGTTGGTAATACGATTTCCCTACAAGTATTAAGGCATTGTCTGCCCAGGTGCTGCTATCACCATATAAATCAATTACTTTCCATGATTTTGCAATAGATGTGTTAAAGTATTTTTTTATAGACTCGGGTAGCTTTTCCTGTCTGTTACTCTCTTTTTTTTCTAAGCCAAGCCTATAATTTTCTTCTGCATTAAAGAAAGTATTATAATATGCGCATCCTCCCAGAAATACCAAACTTAAGAATATAAATTTAATTCGCTTCATTCTTATCTAAGCCTGTCTAAAATTATTACAAGATTTGTTAATGCTTCCGATGATGCCAGATGAACCGCTTCATCAACATTTTCAGTGAGAGGTGTTTTTTCCGGATTAATCTCAACCAAATAGGCACCATTTCCTTTTGCGATATATGGCAATGAAGCTGCCGGTTCAACCAAAGCTGAAGTACCGATAGATATAAATACTTCACAAACTGCTGCCGCCTCCTGTGCTTTTCCTAACACTGGCTGAGACAAGGCTTCTCCAAACAAAATTATATCCGGTTTTATAAGGGAGCCACATTTATTACATTTAGGAACTTCTTTTTCCTCTTCAATACAATTCACAGGTGTCAGATCATTACAGTTTGTACACCTGTTTTTGGTGATATTTCCGTGTAGCTCAATTGGATTAGCGCTACCTGCTTTTGTATGTAAATTATCTACATTTTGGGTTATTAGTGTAAACTCTTCAAAATAATTTTCACAATCTACAAGCGCATAGTGCCCAAGATTAGGTCGAATGTCTTTTAATAACTCCCGACGCCATTTATAAAATTGCCAAAATAAATCCGGCTCTTTTTCCAAAGCCTCCAGAGTTGCCAATTTTTCCACCGAATGATTATTCCACAAACCATCCTTACCACGAAATGTAGGCACACCGCTTTCTGCAGAAACCCCTGCCCCGGTAAGTACCGTCACTGTATAGGCATTTTTTAATCGTGTAATCAGTTTTTCAGAAAACATTTATTAAACTCCGTATACTGTTTTTGTTCAAAAATAACTATAGTACTCAATAAGGATCCATGGCAAGTTTATTAGTATAAATAAAGCCAGAGAGCCTAAATAATTAATTCTTGCAAGTTTTAAGGTGTAGCTAATAGAAAATTGTGAACCGATAAATTGAGCTTTTTTTTGATAAATAAAAACGGAAAAAATAATCCCGTAAAATGAGAGTAAAAATAAATAGATTAATATAAGGCCAATAAAATATGTTCTATAATGAAAAATTAGAAGTTTAATATTTGATGCATTTACAATATCAAAATACTTTATCCCAAAATTGTATAAGATAATCCCAAAGACAAAAAATGTAAGCAGGTGTGTTATTAAATATATTCTGGAAGATTTTGAATTTCTATTTTTCACAAAACGCCGATATGTAATATTAAAAATCACAAATAAAATAAACAGAGCCACATATACATAATAATCAAATGGGATGAAACCATTCGAAGTGTTGGAAATAGAATAGGTCAATAATTCTGGTAATACAAAACCTGAGTTAATTAAAAAATAATATACTATTGCACTTAGTTGGCTGACAATGAACACCAACGAAAAGTAAAAAAAATATCTCTGAATAAAGGGATGCCTAAACGAAGGCTTTAACCTGAAATATAAAAATGAAAATATGATTAAAACTAAGTTAGAAAGTGCAAATATAAATTGAAGGGTAGTTAATAAAAATATGACAAGGTCAACTTTTATTAATTTATCTGAATTAATTGCATCATAGTTAACAATTGTCAGGGCAACAAGCTGTACAAGTGAAAACACTATTGTCGAAATAATAACTATTTTGAATAAAATGTGAAAACGTGCGTAGTATATCTGTAATTTTTTATCATCCGTAGGGTTTTGCTGAGTTAATACGCGTTGGATATTAGCAGAATTTTGTGTTAAGAAGTATAAGATTATTGGTATTAGCAATAAAAAAAAAGTTGAACCTATGAAGAGATAATCATTTAACAATGAATATTCCCGTATTAATTTATGTTAGTTTATTTGTGAAAAAACTAAATCTAAAATCTCTATGGCCTGGGCTATCTGTTCTTTTTCAATTATTAATGGCGGAACAAACCGTAAAACGCTTCCACCTCCGGCTACATTAAAAATTAAATTATTTTTACGCGCTAAGTTCATAATTTCCAAACCTGAACGATGAAGCTCAACACCAAGCATAAGTCCTTTGCCACGCACTTCCTTTATAATTCCCGGATACTTTTGCTTTAATCCTTCCAGGGCATTTTTAAAATATAAACCCTTCGTGGCAATATCGTTCAGAAATTTTTTATCACTAACAAATTGAACCGTTGCCAGGCCACTGGCACAGGCCAATGGGTTTCCGCCATAGGTTGTTCCATGTTCGCCGATATCCAAAACATGGGCTAATTTTTCCGAAACAAGAAATGCGCCAAGCGGCAATCCGCCACCTAAACCTTTTGCGGTTGCTATCGCATCGGGAATAAAATTATATCGCTCAAAATTGTAAAAGAGACCTGTACGTCCGACTCCTGTTTGAATTTCATCGGCAATTATTAAGAAATTATACTTTTTACGGCCTTCTTCTAATACATTTAACATTTCAGAAGAAATTTCCCTTATTCCACCTTCTCCCGAAATCCCTTCAAAAAAGACTGCACACGTTTCTTCATCGATTACGTCTTGAAGGGCGACGGAATCATTAAAGGCTACATATTCTACATTTGGTAATAATGGTAAAAAATTCTTTCGATATTTTTCCTGACCAGTAAGTGTGGCCGCGCCGAGCGTTCGACCATGGAAACTACCTTCAAACGTAAGAATCTTAGATTTTTTATTTTGATTGCCCCATTTTTTTACAATTTTAAGTAAACCCTCAATTGCCTCGGTACCGCTGTTCGAAAAGAAAATTTTTTCAAATGGCGTTAGTTCTAATAATTTTTTTGCCAATTGAACATGAATGTCCTGAACAAAAAAATTGCTCAAATGTAAGTTTTTATCGAGCTGTGATAAAATTGCATTTTTTATTATTGGATGATTATAACCCAAAGCATTGACGGCAATTCCCGCAAGCAAATCCAGATATTTTTGTCCGTCATCCGCATAAAGCCAAACGCCTTCGCCATGTGTAACTTTAATAGGAATACGTTTATAAACATCCAGAAAATATTTCGATGCGTCTTCTAAAAAATCCATTATTTTGCTGCTAAAAGAATTATTTTTGTTTGTGCGTCATATTTTTTGGGTGAATCCGGATATGCGTCAATTACTTGCTGAAATGAAGTCCGGGCCAGCTCTTGCTCACCTGCGGCCTGATAATTAACTCCGGCAAGATATAAGTATTCGGCCGCCTGTATCAGTTCTCCGGCTGCTGCAGAGGCCTTCTTATAATATTCCGCTGCACCTTTGTAATCCTTTTCAGTTTCCAAACTTGCAGCTATGCCGGCATATCCGGAAGATTTTAGCAGGGCCGAGCCTGAATATGAATTTGTAAATTCAATAAACAATTCTTTGGCTTCTGCATATTTCTTTTCATTAAAATTCAAATTTGCCAATAAAAATATTCCTTGGAGTGCTGCATCCGTCCCAGAATAATCACTATTCAATACATTGAGAAAGTTACGTGCCTTGTTATAATTAAATTGATCATACTCGACTTGTGCCTTCCCAAGCAAACTTACGGCTTCCATTTCGGTTTTTTCCATCATGCCTGTGCCCCACATTACAACTAACACAACTACGGCAATCCCTATAATAGAATAAATAATGCTGTTCTTGTGGTCATCATAAATGGTCTGCCCTTTCATTAACGCATCAAGAAGGGGGTCTTTTTTTAAATCCTTTTTATTAATTTTATTTTTTTGTGGCTTAAGCATTTTAGTTCCTTTCGTTTATCTACCTTTTAAAAATATATGCTTTTGGGTATCGCAAATATCATTAAAATGATTTCAGTATTCTATTTATAGTTTTTCTATTAATTAGTGCCCCATCCAGGACTCGAACCTGGGCACCGGGATTAGGAATCCCGCGCTCTATCCGCCTGAGCTAATGGGGCAAAATAAAAGCCGAATTTACTTCGGCCATAAAATTATTTCAAATTTATATCGATAGTTTTGATGTTTTTTCTTATTGAATTGCAAAACAATTAGAAAACACTTTATTTTGCCTAAGTCATTTTGTTAAAAACTTGTCCCCCAAAGCAATTTGCTCTCCCTGTGTAAGGGTAATTACTTTTGCCGTAGAAAATTTTGCTAAGGATTCAACAACCAATGCTTCTCCTAGTATCGTTGTTTTTCTACCTAATATTTCACCTGTAATAGGATGTTTTAATTCTGGGCCTTCTTTATAAATGATACACTTAAGCCCCTTTTTTAACCCGGCCATTCGGCCGCCATCCAATAAAATTGTGCCATCTGTATTCACCTGGATTACTGTACCGTCTACAAGCGGTAAGCTCTGCGTAAATTTATTAGCCAGGTTTTCTACTGTATTCTTCACGCTTAAAACATCCGCGCTTCCAGAATAAGCATCATGTGCCACAATAATGGTTGCCGATTCCGTGTCAATCGCCCGTGCGTCAATACTAATTGAACCCGATTTTGTTGCCGCGACGGATCCCATAATGATTGCATCTACACCAATACCCTTACCAAGTTCGGCAGCAGAAGATGCGTAGATTATACCGGTCAAGCCCAATTGTTGTTCTTCAAGAATTTTATTTAGCTGGGTACGCTCTATCACCTTAAACCGTTCCTGGTTAAAAAGGGCCGTAATCATTTTATCGAGGATTATTTCGCCCAAATCATGGCTTGCCCCTTTGTTTTCAAATGGTAATACAGCAACACTCATCCGCTCACCAATCAGTTTTATTGTCCTTTTCCCAACAATCATTTTTTTATTGGGATCTTTTGGATTCTCGGGGTCTACATCTTTTAAATCCGTTATTGGCGGAGAATCACTTCCGGCTATTTTCCGGATAAACTGTTTGGCCCGTTTGCTAGGCTCCATTTTCATGGATAAATTGAGGTGATAAAGCGCCTTTTTGTTTTGACCAAGCTTATAATAGGAAATACCCAGCTCCCTATTGGGAAAATACTTTATAAAGTGCATACCATAGGTACGAATTTTACGACTGTCATCTTTCTTATCAAGAATTGCCTTTTTAAACTTATTTACCGCCAATTCATAATTACCTTTTTTCATCGCTTTAAGGCCTTGATTATATTGTCGAAACCAATCACTGCCTGCGTGAAGCTGTGAAAGACTAAGCAAAACGATACCAAAAGTTATTAAAATTAATTTTCTCATAAAATTTCCTAAAAAATTATTTAGTAGTCTATAAGTGCTTCTATCTCATAGTTGGTCAAATCTTTCCGCCCTTCAAGAAAGGCCAGCTCCACAAGAAAAAGTAAACCCAGTACATTTGCACCACACATTTCTACCAAATTAACAGAAGCTTTTGCAGTGCCACCGGTTGCGAGCAAATCATCGACAATTACAACCTGGGCATTCGGCTTAAAAGAATCTTTGTGTATTTCCAGCTTACTAGAGCCATACTCCAAATTATATTCCATTACAAAGGTCTCGGCAGGCAGTTTTCCCGGCTTCCGAATTGGTACAAAACTAAGCCCTAATTTATAAGCGATGGCAGCGCCAAAAATAAAACCGCGTGACTCAACCCCGCAAATATATGCCGGATTCCATTGTTTACATTTTTCGGCAAGAATATCTATTGTATGATGAAATAGTTCAGCATCTTGTAAAATGGGTGTAATATCTTTAAAAACAATACCTTTTTTTGGAAAATCATATACATCCCGAATTGCATTTTTTATACTATCAATAGACATATTTTAAACCAATACTTTAAAATTTTGCAACAGATTATTTATATCTTCGCTAATTTCTTTGATTGTATCGACACGTGATAATGCAGGTCCTTTTCTTACCCGGGATTTAAAATCCTCCAAAGTAGAAATGTCGCCCTGTGCGATTATTTCCACATCGCCATTAATCAAATTTTTAACAGTTCCCTTAATGTTCAGTTCGTGTGCCTGTTATTGCACAAACCACCTAAAACCCACACCTTGAACACGGCCAGAAACAATATATTTATAGGCAACTATTGTTCTCATTTTTAAGGGTATAAACGGTTCATAAATCGTGGAAAAGGAATTGTTTCCCGCACATGGTTCAATCCACAAATCCAGGAAACGGTTCGTTCAATTCCCAAACCAAAACCGGCGTGTGGTACGCTACCATATTTCCGTATATCCAAATACCAGGCAAAAGCTTTTTCGGGTAAATTATGTTCTTTTACCCGGTCCAATAACACCTGATGGTCATCTTCACGCTGAGAACCACCTATAATTTCACCATATCCCTCGGGCGCAAGCATATCCATCGCCAAGGCCAAATCAGGATTTTTATCATCCCGCTTCATATAAAATGCTTTAACGGCTGCCGGATAGCGATGTACAATAACCGGCCGGTCAAATTGTTCTGAAATGACAGTTTCATCCGTTCCACCAAAATCACCGCCGTATTCAAAATCTATATTATTCTTCTTTAAAATCTCAACGGCATCATCATAATGGATTTTTGGAAACGGCGCTTCAATTTTTTCTAATTTTTCAATATCACGTTCCAAAATGACCAATTCATTTCGCCGGTTCTTTAACACGCTTTTTACAATATGCGTAATAAATTCTTCGGCAACCTGCATATCTTTTTCAAGATCACAAAAAGCCATTTCCGGCTCGATCATCCAAAACTCCGTAAGATGCCTGCGTGTTTTAGATTTTTCTGCACGAAACGTTGGCCCAAAACAATAAATATCACCAAAGGCCATAGCGGCAGCTTCACCATAAAGTTGGCCACTTTGCGCCAGATAAGCCTTTTCATCAAAATAATCTGTCTCAAATAAATTGGTTGTGCCCTCTGCGGCATTGGGTGTGAAAATAGGCGTATCAACAAGGGTAAATCCCCTGTCATCAAAAAACTCCCGCGCAGAACGTATTATCTCATGCCGTATGCGGATGATGGCATGCTGCCGCGATGAACGGAGCCAAAGATGGCGGTGGTCCATTAAAAAATCAGTACCATGCTCTTTTTTAGTAATTGGATATTCATCGGCAAGGCTGACAATCTCGAGCCCTTTTACCTGCATTTCATAACCAAGGGCAGAGCGTTCATCTTTTGCTATAACGCCTGTAATTCTTAGCGCGCTCTCCTGGGTCAATTTAGTTGCATCATCAAAAATCTCTTCCGGTACATCACCTTTAAATACAACACATTGAATCGTTTCCGAGCCATCCCGGACGAGCAAAAAACGCAGCTTGCCACTGGAGCGTTTATTATATAACCAGCCTTGAAAAGTAACTTCCTGATCAAGATACTGCGCAACATCTTTTATTTTTATAATCTGTGACATTTACATTCCTAAATAAATTATAATTTCTTATCAAAATGAGGCGTTTAAATTAGAACGATGGAGCTTAATTATCAAGGATTAGACGCCCATTCCTGTATTTTCATTTATAGATTTTTATTCTTTTGGCAACTTACCTTTGATAAAATCTTCGATCATTAAAACATCCTCTTCAGAGCCTATAAACAGTGGTGTTCTTTGATGTAACTCTGTCGGCGTTATATCTAATATCCTTTGCGTGCCATTACTTGCCCTGCCGCCGGCTTGCTCTATAATAAACGCCATGGGGTTTGCCTCATAACCCAGACGCAGTTTACCATTTGGCGCATGCACATTTGCAGGGTAAAGATAAACCCCCCCGTATAGTAAATTACGATGAAAATCGCTAACCATTGAACCAATATAGCGGGAATTTAAGGGTCGGCCGGTCGGTTCATCAATCTGCTTTACATAGTGCACATAATTTTTAATTGTCTGATCCCAATAATCAAAATTAGATTCATTTACACTGTAAATATTCCCCTTCTTTGGGGTTGTCATATTTGGATGGGACAATACAAATTCACCATAACTGGGGTCAAGCGTAAAACCATGAACACCATTGCCGGTTGTATAAACCAGCATTGTACTGGAGCCATAAACAACGTAACCTGCGCAGATTTGTTTATTTCCCGGTTGGAGTAAATCTTCTAAGGTACCAGGACGCCCATCGGGAGTTACTCGTGTATAAATCGAAAAAATCGTCCCCACACTCACATTGGCGTCAATATTACTTGAACCATCTAAGGGATCAAATAATATGGCATATTCCCAAGAGGAAATTTCTCCGGGATTGCCATGGGATGTTCTTCTTCTTCAGAACCCATTACGCATAAATGGCCGCCATGGTCAAGCGCTTTAAACATTGTTTCATGTGCAAAGACATCAAGTTTTTTTACTTTCTCACCCTGAATATTTGTAATTCCCGCTTCGCCTAGTACACCAATTAACCCGGCCTTATTTGTATGGTAAGATATAAGCTTAGCCGAAAAAGCTATATCGTTCATTAAATCAGTAAAGGCCCCCGTTGCATGTGGGTGTTTTCGTTGTTCTTCAATTATATGTCGTGAAAGTGTAATTATAGCCGGCATTATTTCCTCATAAATTTATTTCTTTAATCTATTAAATTACTAAAAACGCATAACTCTAATATGTACCTGAAATTCTAAAGTACAAATAACAAAAACCATCCCGCCGATGGCAGGACAAAAAAACAATCTCTTAAATATCAAACACAAGTCACCCTCGGGTGAATGTTTAAAACTTGGATTTTTAGGTTTATTTGTTAACTGATACTTGTTTTTTGTGATCTCCTGAATTTTTACTTTAGCAATTAAGGTTGTATTCAATTTATTTATCCCCAATCTTCTACTTTTGATGCACGGGTCATCAAGTCCACCAATGCCTGCTGTGGTGATTTATTATTAAAAAGGGTCTCATAAATTTGCTCAGTAATTGGCATAACTACCTTGTGCTTTTGGGAAAGCTCATAAGCGGAAAGCGTTGTTTTTACACCTTCGGCAACCATCACCATTTCATCGAGTACTTCCTTTAAAGATCGCCCTTTACCAATCTGCTCTCCCACATGCCTGTTACGCGAATGTTTACTCATGCAAGTTACAATCAAATCACCCATCCCACTTAGCCCGGCAAATGTATCACTTTTTGCACCAAGCTCAACCCCCAAACGATTTATTTCAACCAGGCCACGGGTAATCAGCGCTGCCTTTGTATTATCCCCAAATCCCGCACCATCGCAAATACCGGCGGCAAGGGCTATAATATTTTTAAGCGCGCCACCCAGCTCTACTCCGATTACATCGTCGTTGGCATAAACGCGCAGGTATTTATTAATAAAAGCATGTTGTACAATTTTTGCGGACTCAAGGCTTGTTGATGCCGATACAATTGCCGTAGGTATCTTCCTGCCAACTTCTTCGGCATGGCTTGGCCCCGATAGCGCTACAATTTTTTCCGGATGGATATTGCCTGCTTCTTCGATTACCTGCGAAATGCGCATGTATGTTTTATTTTCAATTCCCTTGGAAACAGTCACCCAAATGGGCTCCGGGCCTTCATAAACCTCTCTGATATCTTCAATTACTTTCCGCGTAACCTGGGATGGTACGGCGCTCACAATCATATCAACACCATCAACAACGGGTTTAAGGTCTGTAGAGATCATTAAAGATTCGGGTATTTTAACACCCGGTAGATAATCGCTGTTTTCGCCCGTTTATTTTATTTTTTTTACTTGTTTTTCATCCAAAGTCCAGCATTTAACTGTGTGTCCATTTTCATGCAACACCAGTGCAAGGGCAGTTCCCCAGCTTCCTGTTCCGATTACTGCAATATTCATAAATTCCCCTTATTTACTACTTGAAAAACTGATCTTACTTTCAGTTCCCGACAACAATCTTTTAATATTCTCACGATGGGCAAACCAGATCAGCACGACAACGATTACCCCAATTATCATAAGTACATCGGGCACCGCCGCTAAAAGTACATATTTTTGGACAGCCAAAGTAACGGCAAATATTAATGCAGCGACAAGCGATCCCAACGATACATAACGTGTCAGGGCCACAATGGCAATAAAAAACACAAGGGCAATGGATAGCGCCATGGGTGCAATCCCCAAAAAAACACCGGCTGCTGTGCCAACGCCCTTACCGCCTTTAAAGCCGGCAAAGACCGTCCATATATGCCCAATTATAGCCATGATGGCAGCTAAAATCTGAAAATAAATTACATTTTCTGCCGAGGCCACAAGTATAGGGGTAAGCCAAAACACGGGTATAAATCCTTTGAACATATCAATTAATAAAACCACCAGCCCGGCTTGCCAGCCCAAAACACGCACCACATTTGTAGCGCCGGCATTACCACTGCCATGTTCGCGTATATCTATTTTTTTTAGGAGTTTGCCCGCGATAATTGCGGTTGGGAAAGAGCCAAAAAGATACGCTATAAGTGCAACACTCAATAGTTCAATCATAAACGGTCCTTAGTATAAATTTCTGGAATTGAAAAAAGCCACCGGGGAGATGACTTTGAATGGTGAAATATACAAATGTTTTAATTTAATCAAAAGGAGAATATCACTTGATTTCGCCAATAATCCAGGCTTTTTCATTTTTTTCACAGATGTGTTCTAAAAGTTCTTTCGCTTGTTTATCGGGCACGATTAAAATTAACCCGATTCCAAGATTAAATGCCGAGCGCATATCTTCATCGGGTACCGAGCCTGTTTTTTGGATTAATTCAAAAATGGGCTGAATATCCCACGATTTCCAATTAATTGATATTTCATAACCTTCGGGCACAACTCTTTTTGTATTGCCAATTATGCCACCGCCTGTGATATGCACGATGCCGTGGACCTCATAATTCTTTAATGTGTCCTGAATTAAAGAAAGGTAACATTTATGGACACGTAAAAGCTCTTCAGAAAGTGCTTTATCAATAGAATCAATATGCTGATCAATGTCATATTCTTGAAAAAGGACATTGCGTGCCAGAGAATATCCATTTGTATGCAGCCCATTGGAAGCGATGCCAACAAGCTTATCTCCGTTTTGGATTTTATCACCGGTAATAATTTGATCTTTCTCGATAATACCCACAATTGTACCGCACAAATCATAATCTTTATCATGATAAATGCCGGGCATCTCAGCCGTTTCGCCACCAACAAGTGCCACACCATTATTCTTACAACCACGTACAAAACCCGTTATTACATCATAAAAAATGTGTTCGTCCAAACTGGCCGTACCAAAATAATCAAGGAAATACAAGGGTTTCGCACCAAGTACGGCAATATCATTAATACAATGGTTTACAAGATCTTCGCCCACCGTATCATGTTTTCCGGCTTTAACAGCAACAGATAACTTTGTACCCACACCATCTGTGCTGGATACGAGAACCGGTTTTTCGTATCCTTTCGGAACCTCAAATAATCCGCCAAACCCACCGATAGAACCGATCACATTGGGCGTAAAGGTCGATTTGATCATCGCTTTCACATCAGAAACAGCGCGCTCGCCTTTTTTTATATCTACTCCGGAATCTTTATATGTAAATTTTTTCAAATCGTGTAAAACCCTTTATTCAAATCGTATTTATTAAATTTACAATAAATTCAAATTAGTTGCCCGTGTCATATGTCATAAACCCTGAAATACGATTGACAAACAATAGAAATATTTATCATAGATTTAACATCAAAAAAGGGAGCCATAAGCTCCCTTTTTAATTATTCGTACATGGCATCAATTTCTTTTTGATAATTTTTAATCACCTCTTTGCGCTTAACCTTCATCGAAGGCGTCAACTCACCTGTCTCAATTGAGAAAGGCGCGGTGGCCAGTATAAATTTTTTGATGGTCTCATAACTTGCCAGACCTGCTGAGAGCCGATCAATATCAGCGGAGATAAGTTCTTCCACGCCGGGCAAAGCAACGAGTTCAGCATAATTATTATATTTTAGTCCTTTGGCATCGGCCCATTTTTGCAGGGGCTCTTCAGCTGCAACAATTACCGCGCTACAAAATTTACGCCTGTCGCCAATCATTAAAAATTGCTCGATATATTTGCTTGTAACCATACTGCTTTCAATGGGTTGAGGGGCAATATTTTTACCGCCCGCTGTAACAAGGATATTTTTCTTACGGTCGGTAATTTTTAGAAAACCATCCTCAAGGTGGCCAATATCGCCGGTATGAAACCAGCCTTCGTCATCGATTACTTCTTTGGTTTCTGCTTCTTTTTTATAGTAGCCTACCATAATATTCGGGCCTTTGGCCAAAATTTCGCCATCATCGGCAATTTTCACCTCAATACCCGGACCAACCTTGCCAACAAAGCCATACCTAAAATCATCAAGTGTGTTCACGGTAATTAGAGGTGATGTCTCTGTAAGGCCGTATCCCTCCAAAATCATAATCCCGGCTGAGCCAAAAAACTCGGCAATTTCCCCTGAGAGAGGTGCGCCACCACTAATCATAAACCGGATGCGTCCACCTACACGTTCGGCTAGTTTACTAAAAACAAGCTTATAGGCCAGGTTACGTTTAAATTGTAACAACCCACCAATTGGCTGCTTATACATTACTTTATGGATGTATTGCTTGCCCACGCCAACGGCCCAATGGAATATTTTTTGCTTTGCGCCGGAGCCAAGCTCAACATTTTCTAATACCCGTGCATACATTTTTTCATATAAACGTGGCACGGAAGCCATAACCGTAGGTTTGACCTCGCCCATGTTTACAGGAACAGCATCAATACTTTCGGCATAAGCGATGGTCGCACCGGCATAAAATGCCAGGTAATGACCGGCCATTCGTTCAAAAACATGGCTGAGAGGCAAAAAGCTAAGGAAGGTATCATCAGGGCCAACAGAGAGACATTTTAACCCACCCTCAACATTCGAGAGCAAGTTTCCATGGGTTAAAATCGCGCCTTTGGGCTCACCGGTGGTACCCGATGTGTAAATCAGGGTCAACCAGTCGTCCCGTGTTACTTCGGCCAAGGCATTGGCAACACAATTGGGATCACTCTCAAGATGTGCAGCGCCTGCATCCATTAACTTATCGATCCCCATCCAGGGCGCGTCAATTTTTGAGTTTTTTACATCAATGGTTATAAAATTCTTAAGAAAGGAAAGTTTTTCTTTTGTGCTGTTGATCTTCTCCATTTGCACATCATCTTCGGCAAAAACAACTTTGGCTTCCGAATCATTAAGAATATACCGCACCTGTTCTTTTAATAATGAAGGATAAATGGTTACAAGCACTGCGCCGAGACTAACCGTTGCATAATCAACAAGCGCCCATTCCAAACGATTGGCGGAGACAACAGCCACCTTATCACCTTTTTTAATTCCGAGGGATGCAAGGCCTGCCGCAATCTTTTCACCTTGGTCAACCACATCTTTAAAATTTACTGATTTCCATTCACCAGCTTCTTTAAACATATAAGCCGTTTTATCCGGGCTTGATTTACGTTTGGCAAAAAACATTTCACCGATGCTGTTAAAACTCATAGGACCTCCCTAAAAATTCTGTTTAAGTTGTTTGTATTTAAGATGTGAGTGTCTTGGTAGATCGAAAGCATTCGAATTGTGTACGCCACAAAATACAATTTTTATATTTCTTTGCAAAGAAAAAAGTGACGTACTATTATGAAAATAGACAACTTAACGCATTTTTCTCAATAACCTTGCCCTGCGTTTCTCGAAATGTACTTTCCAGTGCGTGTCAAAAAGAGTGTAACCAAGTTCATCCTGCAAATCCAATCTTTTAAATGCCTCTTCGATTAATTTATAGGCAGCATGTGGGTTTTTCTGCTTGTGCTCATAATATTTTGCGGATTCTTCCAGGGAAAAGAAGCAATATTTTGGTGATGTTACAATTTATTGCCAAATCACATTCGCCGCTTCTAACTTACCCGATTGCTTGAGAAACAGACTTTTCCAGTATTTATAATCAGTTGTAATTTTAGATTTTAACAGTGATGAGGCCTCGACCATTTCAAAGTAAGATGGATTATTTGCCTGAAAGGCTGTCTTGGCAAGATGCGCCACCGCTTTGGCATCCAAAGGGAGGTTGCCCGGAGAACTACTGACATGGTTCAGCTTATCCAGAAAAAGAGCGAGCGAGACAATATCTTGCCTATTATGCTCAATAATGCGCAGAACCTCATGAATAACACCCGTATTTATAAAGTTAAAATAGGCTTGTGGGATAAGGGCACCGGGAATATCACCGCTACGTTCTACATTTAACAAAAGTTTTTCAATGGATTTTAAATCACAGGAAGGAAGACTCTCTTTCCAAATACGACGGCACATATGAATTAAATCGATATGTTTTGTCTTAATAAAACCGGGTACTAACCGGTTCAGAATAAAACGTGTTTTTAAAAGAGGCATATCATAGGATTTTCCATTATAGGAAACAAGATATTCAAAGCCAGAAAGCCATTCTTGTAAAAAATTGAACAGTTCAAACTCACGCCCAAAATCCGGCAAAAAATACTGGTCGGTTATAAGCGTATCCTCCTGCCAGTAAGCAAATCCGATTAAAAAAGCGAAAGTGCCTGCGCCACCTGCCAAACCCGTTGTTTCAAGATCGAAGAAAACACATTTATTGCGTTGGATTGGTGCCGTAAATTCATTTTTTGAAATAAGGTCAATTAAAATCATGCCGTTGGGAAAATCAGGAAAAGGATGTTTTTTTTGTATTTTAAGAATGGGGGCATTGTCAAATAAAATTTCGCCATTATAATGTTCTTTTAATGCAAGCAGAGATGGTGAATAGTCCATCTCTTTTTTTAAGGGCGTTTTTTTATAGTATGATAGCTTTTTGGTTAAGTTCATTTAAACAATCATTGCATTATAATTAAGAAGCATAAATCTTCTGGTAAAATAATAAGTGATATGACTTGCATTATAAAGCTGGATAAAATTGTTTAGTCCATGTCTAAAAGCTTTAAAATCTTTACGGCGCTCTCCTTGGCAAGCATGGTTGCTTCCAGGGTTGGCCCGGTACAGGATGGGCAGCCTGTTTTACAGGGACATTGGACAATATGATCCAATGTAGCTTTTAATAAAATTTTATCCCTCTTAAACAATTTTTTACTTAAACCAATCCCGCCCTGATAGCGGTCGTAAATATAAATGGTCGGCTTTTTGCTAAATGGATCTCGCACCATAGAAAAGACGGCAATATCCGATGTATCGCACATTACATAAAGTGGCACAAGGTTGCGCAGAGTGTAGGCAATCCCCTTCAACCCTTCGCTAATTACGGATTCTTTAAAATAGCCGTCGGCAAAAAACGTATCCGAAAACTGGAGAAGGAGCGCGCTGGTTTGCATTTCAATTTCCGGGAGGTATACCCGGCCAAAACCAATGTTTTCATGTGTACGGAATTTTATCTTTTTATACCCCGTAGTTGTCCTGGCCACGGCCACATCAGCAAAATATTTGGCATAAGCAGGGTTTTCTTCCTCTCCAATAATATCCAAAACCTTTATATCAACCTTAGTGATGGCATCGGTGTAATGATCTGAATCAACATGGTGCACATAGGCCTTCAGCTCGTCCCATTCCAGCTTATCCACATAATATTGTTTGCTGTTGTGCAGATAGATGGCCTCGGTGTGCAGCATTTCCTGGGCCGCAAACAAATCCAACTCGCCAATTACTTTGCTTTGATTACTTGTATCGATGATGATGATATTTTCCTGGGTCGAGTTTCGTAAGCTTACTTCATCGGCAGGGTAGATTTCGCTCATCCAAAAATATTTTTCGCCGGCCTTGCGCAATACACGTTCTTCAACCAAAAAATCGAGTAATTGTGTGGTAATTGCAGGCACAAAATTTTCATCCTCATTAAAAGGCAGTTCAAAGGCCGCACATTTTAAATGGCTCATTAAAATGGCCAGATTCTCACGGTCTACAAATGCGGTTTCAGGGTTCTTTCCAAAAAAGTAATCGGGATGCCCGATAATATATTGATCGAGCGGCGCACTGGAAGCCACCATAATGGTCATTGCCACAGATTGCCGCCTGCCCGCCCTGCCCGCTTGCTGCCAGGTGCTGGCAATGGACCCGGGATAGCCGGCCATAATTGCCACATCCAATTGGCCAATATCAATGCCAAGCTCCAGGGCATTTGTACTGACTACCACGCGGATAGAACCATCTTTAAGGCCATTTTCGATTCGGCGCCGTTCGTTGGGCAAATATCCACCACGGTAACCGCGGATTAAGCTTGTATCCATTTTTATTTCACGGGCCAAATCATGCAAATACGTTACAAGTAGTTCAACGCGTGTACGACTGCGTGCAAAAATGATCATTTGCGCACCGGTAGGCAAAAGTTTACGAACAACCTGTTTTACTTCCGAGACAACTGATCGCCTTAGGCCAAGTTCATAATTAACCACGGGCGGGTTATAAAAAAGAAAATGTTTCTCACCGCTTGGCGCGCCATTATTATCCACAACCTCAACTTCTTCCGAGAGAATTTTTTCGGCAAGCTCTTTTGGGTTGTGGATCGTTGCGCTGGAGCATATAAATTGTGGCTTGCTTCCATAAAATGCACATAACCGTTTAAGGCGAATTATTAAATTGGCAATGTGGCTGCCAAATACGCCACGGTAAGTATGCAGCTCGTCCAACACGATAAACTTAAGGTTCTCAAAAAGTTTTATCCACAAAGTGTGATGTGGTAAAATGCCCTGGTGCAACATATCCGGATTGGTGACAACAATATTACCGGCAGCCCTTATTGTACGGCGTATATCTGCCGGTGTATCGCCATCAAATGTAAACGTTTTAGCGCCCAATTTTAGACGTTTGTTTAAATCCTGCACTTCTTTTAGCTGGTCTTGCGACAGGGCCTTGGTCGGGAAAAGGTATAAAGCACGGGCTTCCGGGTTGCTAAGAAGGTGATTTAGGACCGGCAAGTTGTACGTCATTGTTTTACCGGATGCCGTTGGGGTTACGGCCACAATATTTTTGCCCTGATCAACCAAGTCGAAAGCCGTAGCCTGATGTGTAAAAAGCTCGGTAATGCCCTTTTCTTTCAACGCTGTTTTCAGCCGCTCGTCCATGGCTTTGGGAAAGGGTGCATACTGTCCAGTCCGTGCCGGTATTTCAGTCCATTTTGTTAAGTTGGCCTGAAATCCCTGATCACGGGAAAGATAGTCAATTAGCTGGGCAAGGTTCATTTATTTAAATAATATTTGGGTAGATTAGGCTTAGGAAAGACAGAGGCTAAAATAAAACTTAGACGCTGTTTTCAAAATTGATTGTCTCAAAATAAGACTTTTCTTTAAGACATTCTATATCAAAAACAAAAAAAGCGGCCTCTTTATAAGAGCGCCGCTTTATATTTTTTATTTATTAAAAGTTTAGAGTGCTTGCAAAGCCTGGTCAATATTAGCAATTACTTCAAACATTTCCGGTGCGGAACTTTGTGTGTTTAAGTCAAGCAGGTAAATATCAAAATTACCCGACCTGTTGGAATGAAAAAGAATCTTTGTACCGTCCGGCGAAAAAATAGGATTTAAATCATCTCCCGGATTAGAAGTTAAACGCATTTGAGCAGAGCCATCGCTGTTCATTAAATACAATTCATAATTTCCATCACGGTCAGAGAAAAAGACAACCTTATCACCACTTGGTGAAATATCCGGGGAGACATCATTTGAATTTGGATTAAATGTAACCTGTGTTGTCTCTTTGCCATGAAAATCTATTTTAAATATTTCAAATTTTCCATTACGGTCAGAATCAAAATAAACGGTGCCGTTCTCTTCGGTACTGCCAGGCATGATTGTTGCGCCTCCATCCTGGGCATCATTTTTGGTTAGGCGAAGCTGGAAACGCCCGTCTTTTTCCATGATATAGATTTCACCTTTGAGTTGTGAAAAATCAACATCGCGCAAATCGTCCCGCTCTGATACAAACGAAATAAATTCACCGTTCGAGGAATACTTAGGCCGCCAATCATCCGAGCTGTTTAAAGTAATATTTGTGTGCCGGTTATTATCCCGGTCAAATAGAAAAATGTTACGGACAAGCATGTCATAATCAACATTACGATGGTCTTCGACTGTGGAAGTGTAGGCAATAAAATTACTTTTTGGATTATAAACCGGTGTCTCTTCATGCGCTGGGGTTGAAGTTAATTGAACGGTTTCCTGGGTTGAAATCGTATATTCAAAAAGGTCCCAGTTGCCATCCGGGTCAGCCTGAAAAACAATTTTCTCACCATCGCCGGAAAAACTTCCAAAAGCTTCGTTTGCCGAAGTACCAATCACTTTTGTAACAGCAAAGGCATCAACAAATTTGGGGGCAATCCGGTCCAAATAATCGTTTCCTGTTGAGCTTTGCAAGACTTCTTTATACGCCGTAAAAGCGCGACGGTTGTCACCCATTTTTTCTGCAATTTGGCCATAAAGAAATTTTGTTTCAGAATCATTAGGATCGATCGCCAGACCTGCTTCGAGTGTTTTTAGTGCTTCAATACCCTGTCCATTATCCGCGTATATCTCGGCTAGTTGGCGGCGATATTCCGGGTTATTTGGATTATCATTAATTTTATCCAGTAGATCATCTACCCTGTTTTGCATTTCTTCGTTGGCAAATTGCGGCGCGCTTTCTTCTCCACTTCGCGAACCTGAGCACGACCAGGTAAAAAACAATACCCCGATGGCCAGAATTTTAATAAAATTTTTAAACATGGTTTCTCCTGTCACTCTAATTCTAATTCTTTTTATAGTTTTAAGTTTTCTTCAATTCTATTTACTAACTCTTGATTTGGTTTATCCGTTTTTCTGCGTCTCGTTTTAAAATAAGGTCAATGCCCGGCCTACTTATAATTTCCCTGTACATTCTTATGGCATCGGGTATCCTGCCTAATTTTTCATAAGCCTGGCCAGAGTAATAGAGAGCACTTGCTTCCCATTGTAATTTTGTCCGTTTAGAGAGCAAAGGGATTTTTACAAACTCAGCAACGGCTTCTTCATAACGCCCTGCCTTAAGAAGCGCTTCACCAATATAAAATTGTATTTCCGGTTCTTTTTCACTATCGGCTTCTAATTTCATACGTTTAAGATATTCTACTGCATTTTGAAATTGGTTCAGATTTGTAAAGGCCTGTGCAATGATCATTTTTTTATCCAGAATATCTTTAGCTTCGGGATACTCTTCCACGTATTTACGCGCCAATCCCTGAGCCGCATCCCAAAAACCAGTCAGTGAATATGTCTTAATCAAATTGCCCATTATCTGGCTACTTAATTGTTTGTCAACAGATTTTTGCAAGGCATTTTTAAAAGCACTTATGGCATTGTCGTATTTTTCTACACGGAAGTAAAGTGTTCCCAGCGTGTTTAAAACTTCCGGCAATTTATCGGATTTTGAATAGTTTTTATAAAAATTGGTGAGAATATCAAAAGCTTGCTCGTTCTTGTTCAGGGTAACATAAGTCAAAGCGATATAGTAATCCGCATCATCGACCTTGGATGTGTCATCATATTTACTTTTAACCCGTTTGTAATATTTAATAGCGCTATCAAAGTTTTTCTTACGGCGTTGATACTCGCCAAGCTCAATTGTAAACGAGGCCAGATATTCTTTTTCCCGCGGGAATTTCTTTTTATAAGCTTTGATTAATTTTTCACTCTCCGAAATTGCGCCTGTCTTTATCTTGCTTAGGATAAATTTGCCTTTAATATCTTTTTGTTCCTTTTTGTTGGCAAATAGTTTGTCCAGTTCTTTATAAGCCCTTGCTGCCTCGGTGTATTCTTTTTTCTCGTATAAAATATTGGCGCGATACAATAAGGAGCGGTTATACAAAGAGCTATCCTGTTTGGATACATTCTTAAAATTATCAAGCGCAAGTGATGTCCGTCCTTCATTATAATAAAGTTCGGCCAATTCAAATGAGACAATATTTTTTAACGGGCCGTTTGGCATTAGTGAGAGATAACGGCTAAAATATGTTTGGGCAATATCAATCTTATTTAACCGCCTGTTGGCTATGCCCATAAACACCAGATTATTCATAACATCCGCAGAGAGAAATTCCTTTGATAAAATTAAATCATTAATAAAGGGATCGGTCACCCGGTTTTTTAGTGTGTGAATGGCCTCGTCATACAGACCGGCCTTTAAATTCAATTCGCCCAATTTATTTGCAGCTATCTCAGCTTTTTCAGAGTAATAATATTGATCTACCAGCATTGAATAAAGCTGGACGGCCTCTTTATATTGTTTGTTTTCCTCATAATAGCGCGCAACTTCCTGGAGCGCCAATACAGCCTCCGGTGCATCACTGTGCTCCAGGGCGATTTTTTTGAAATACGAGACAGCCGTTTCCGGTTTACTGGCATTTATTAATTTTGCATACCCGTAAACATACGATGCATAATCGGGTGAATTGGGATAGTTTTTTATTAATGTTAAAAAATATTTTTGAGAGGTCTTTTCATAATTTGGCACAAATGCCAGATCAAATGCCAGGGTTGCTAACCACGTTTCTTTTAAAGGGCTGTTTTTATACTTGGTGAGCAAAGTCTCGATATATTTATTTTGCTTTACTACAGAGATCGTATCAACATCCAACCGCGAACGAACCATTAACCATGAAGCTTCATCCGGTGTTTGGCAGGTTTTGATATTTTCTACGGCCAATTGAAAATTTTGCGAGGCCTTTTGCAATAATTTTTGTGATTCTGCCTCACCTTTTCCGGGAAGGCGGGAAAGTTTGAGAAGTGCCTTGCCCAGATAAAGATGTGCTTCACCTTTATGTGCAATATCTTTTTCGATGGCCTGTTCAAACTGGGCCCGCGCGCTTTGGTAATCCTTCAAGTCATTATAATAAAACTTACCTAGTAATATTTTATTGGATGATTTTTCTGAAGCAACGATGGCGGCCAGGCTTCTTAGTGCGAGGTTCTGATCTATTATTTTATAATCGACCAGCTGTTGGTAATAGGCATCAGACTTTTGATAATATGTACTGGCGCTAAATTGCTTTAGGATGATGTCAAAATAGTGCGCGCTTTGCTAATATTTTCCAATATTGTAATACGCGTTTGCCAGATAAAACAAAAAATCATCTTTAAATTTGGTCGAATTTGGACTATTTAAAAAGGGCTCTAATTCACGGATCAAGTCTCGCCAACGGTTTGTTTCCTGATACGCATAGCCTAATCTTTCAAGCAACTCAAATTGATTGTCGTTTTTCGACATGTTTTTTAGTTTTTGCAGAATAAACGAGATGGCCGTATTGTATTTTTTTTCTGCTAAAAGCCAGTTTATATAAACCTGGTTTGTTTTGACTGCCGCCTTATTATTCGATGGCAAGGCTTTGAGCAAGTCTGCTAATAGCTGAAACGATTTTGTTTTCAAGCCCTGTTTTCTTAGGCTTAATGCGCGTTTTAAACCTATTACATATTCCAGGCTATCATTGCCGTCAATTTTTACCTGGTCATATAATTTGGAAGCAAACGCAAATTTATTACTTAAAAAATAGGTGTCGCCTTTTAAAACAAGTAAATCATTTTTTAAATTTGGGTCTTTATTTTTATCCTCACACTTGTCAAAAAACTCGATGGCTAAATTAAAATTATTCTTTTGTAAATTTATTTTCCCTAAATAAAAAGCAGCCCTGCTATAAAACTCGGTGTCCGGGTAATCCTTTATCACCTTTGAAAACGCCTGTTCTGCATCGGCTACATACCCTTGGGATAAGTCGATCGCCCCGCTTGTAAAATACGCCTCGGCCAGCTCATTCTTATTTGTACTGTTCGTAATAGTTTTTTTGAGATAAATTTTCGTTTGTTCAATTTTATCCAGTTTTTGATAAATCCGCGCCAGTTCAAGAAGCGCCTTATAATAATAGGCACTATCCGGATAGCGGTCCAGAATTGCGGCCAACACACTTTTTGCTTTTTGGAAATCCTTGATTTCCATATAGTTTTTGCCTGCAAAATATAAGGCCTGCGCCGCAAGTGGATTTTTGGGATATAAGGTTTTTAGGGTTTCGAACGACTTTGCCGCATCGGCAAAATTATTCAACTGTGCATAGCTCTCACCGATTTTAAACCAGCTCTCGCCAGCCTTTGCACTTTTAGGATACTCCAGTGCCAGCGATTGAAATTCGATGCGGGCATTATTATAATCTTGCAGTTTAAATAATGACATCCCGGCATAAAACTTTGCTTCTGCCGCATTTTCACTACCCTGATAACGATTGTAATATTTTATAAACTGCTGCGCAGCCAGATCATAAAATTTTTGGTCATACAATTTTAGTGCATACGAAAATTCATTGCTGGCGTCTTTAAACTGGGCAGAAAGGAATGATATATTTATTGTGAGTAGAAAACTGATTATCAGTAATTTTTTTGACAAACGCATTAGTACTTTACCTGATTTGTAAATAGAGGGTTACTCTTCCAGAGGTGTGAGATTTGCATATTCCTTCATAAGTTTTTTGGTGATGCCTTCATCATGAAAATCAACGGTGATTTTCATTTTATCACCCTGGCCTTCAAGGTTGCTGATTTGCCCTTTGCCAAATGTGGCATGATAGACTTTTTGGCCAATTTTATATGTATCATCTACAACCTGGCTAACATCGTCCTTTTCGATATACGAATCGATTTTACTTTTACGGCGACGGGTACGGATGGTTTTGGATACTGGCATATAACTTTTAGATGAATATTGAAGATAATCTTGCGGGATTTCGTCCATGAACAATGAAGGCAATGTTTGAATAAATTGATTATGCTTTCGGCGTGACTGGGCATAACTTAGATAAAGTTTTTCTTCGGCCCGGGTCATCCCAACATAAAGCAGGCGGCGTTCTTCCTCTAATTCATCCAGGTTGGCTGCATTTCTCTGCAATGGCAAAAGTCCCATCTCCATCCCTGCAATAAAAACCACAGGAAATTCCAACCCTTTAGCGGCATGAAGGGTCATTAAGGTAACAGCGTTAGAATCCGAATTCCAATTATCAATGTCGGTCATTAAACTAACTTCTTCTAAAAAGGCGGCAAGGCTGTCATCAAGATTGTTTTCCTGGCGATATGCGGTAAAATCTTCGATACTGCTAAAAAATTCCCGGATATTGGCAACGCGGCTTTCACTTTCATACTGGTCATATTCGGTTTGATAATGATGCAATATTTTGGATTCCGACGCTAAAGTCGAGGCGAGCTCAACTGCGGACATCTCGGTGCTTAAAGCGATAAATTTTGTGATTAGGTCAAAAAAACCTTTTACCCGCGCGCCCATTGCCGGAGAAATCTGGGCCACCTCGTCTACACGCCCTAAACATGCAAACAGTGTGCTTTCTTCCATCTCTGCAAACTTTTCAATCTTCCCGATGGTGGTATCGCCAACGCCACGCAATGGAAAGTTTACAATTCGTTTAAGCGAGATACTGTCTGCCGTGTTCACGATTAACTTTAGATAGGCAACAATATCTTTAATCTCTTTGCGTTCATAAAACTTTTTGCCACCCACAATATTATAGGCGATGGCATTACGGCGCATCTGGTCTTCGATCACCCTGCTTTGCGCGTTTGTTCGGTAAAGGACAGCTATATCTTTAAAGCTGCGTTTGTTTGTAAAAACTTCGTCATGGATTTTCTCGCGGATTACCTCTGCTTCGCCCAGATCGTTTTTAGAAATTTGTACCGAAATTTTTGTACCGTCTTCCTTACTTGTCCATAAGTTTTTCCCGATGCGGTCTTTATTATGGCTTACAACGGCATTCGCCGCATCTAAAATAAACTTATTGGAGCGGTAATTTTCTTCCAACTTAAAAACGGCCGCATTTTTAAAATCCTTCTGGAAATTTAAAATATTGCTGATATCGGCCCCGCGCCAACCATAAATAGCCTGGTCTTCATCGCCAACAACACATAAGTTTTGATGGTCTTTCACCAGTTCTTTAATTAACAAATATTGGGCTTTATTGGTGTCCTGGTACTCATCGACCAAAACGTATTTAAAACGATCGGCATATTTCTTACGCAATTCTTCAGACTTCTGAAAGAGCTCGATCGGCTTAATGAGCAAGTCATCAAAATCAAGCGCGTTGTTTTCTTTTAAAAATCGCTGGTATGACATATAAATGGAGGGGAGATATTCATCGAGGCCTTCCCGGTTTTCCATATTATACAGGTCTTCCGGAAAGAGAAACTGGTTTTTAATTTTTGATAATTGGTTCTGGATCAGCTTTGGCGTATACAATTGTTGCGGCACGGTCAAGGTGCTAATCACCTTTTTGATGGCTTTGACCTGGTCATCCACATCATAAATTGTGAAGTTATTTGTAAAACCAAGATGTTCCCCTTCAGTACGCATTATCCGCGCCGCAATACCATGGAAGGTTCCTATCCACAACCCACTGATGTGTTCGGATAAAATATGCTCCACGCGAACCTTCATCTCTTTCGCGGCTTTATTTGTAAAAGTAACCGCCAATATGTTTCTGGGGTCTACATTCTTTTCTTGAATAAGATAGGAAATACGCGAGGTGAGTGTACGCGTTTTTCCACTACCTGCACCAGCAAGGATCAAAACTGGCCCATCTGTGTGTTTTACAGCTTTTGCCTGCTCTGAGTTTAATCCGGAAAAATCAAATGCCATTAATTAGTTTCCTTTTAGTCTTCGTTCACGTGCAACCCTGCGGCGCACCTTATCAAATTCTTTTTTTGCGTTTATATGAGCCCTTAGGTTTTTTGTAAACGTATGCCGTCCATTACCTTTGGCGACCATATATAGATAGTTTGTTTCTGCCGGGAAGATGGTAGCTAAAATTGATTTTTTCCCAGGATTATTTATCGGCCCCGGCGGCAACCCTGAATAAAGATACGTATTATAAGGCGAATCAATCTCCAAATCACGGTTTAGCAAGCGCCTTGGGGGGCCTTCCACAATATACTGAATAGTGGGATCGGCCTGTAAACGCATTCTCTTTTTTAATCGGTTATGATATAACGATGCAATTATCGGGCGCTCATAATCTATCAAAGCTTCGCCTTCTACAATAGAAGCCAACGTTAAAACCTCGTGCCGGTTTAATTTTATATTTGCCATCTTAACAGCAACAGAATCACTCTCAAAAATTTTTACTGTTTGCCGGACAAGAAACTTAACAATATCTTCGGCGCTTTCTCCCTTGGCAAAATGATACGTATCCGGAAGCAAATAACCTTCCAGATTGTTAACATTGAGCCCCAAGGCCTTTATAAAAGTACGGTCAAAACAAAGTAGTAAAAACTCTTCCTTAGGGATATTCAATTTGGATTCGAACGCTTTGGCAATTTGTGTTAAGTCCCAACCTTCCAACAAAGTTATTGCAACTGTATTCTCTTTAACCGTGGTTAAAAATGTCACTACCTGATAATCGTTCATCCCCTGTGGAATTGAAAAGCTCCCGGCACGCATTTTCTTTTCATAACCAAGATATTTTGCCCATAAAACGAAAACTTCAGGATCGGCAATAAGCTTTTTCTCATACAGCTGATCTGCTATTTGAGTCAGTGCCGCGCCACGTGGAATTTCAATATTTACTTTTTTATCTGATTTCGTTTCAACAGGAAAAGAAAAATAAGCGATAATCTCCAACAGAAAAAGAGGCATTAAGAAAATTATCATCAGACTGGCTTTCTGTTTTCCTGACAATCTTTGTAAAACAGGTACTTTTTTCATATCAATCTGTATGAGAACTTTCTCTTTCAAGTCGGCGTGATTCGTCAATAATCCTTTCAAATAAACGTCTTATGGCGTTATTCCCCAAAGGCCCCTGGTTTACCTCCTGCACGTGGTTTATTACATCTTCTTCCCGTGATGGCACATAAACCGGCACGTTATACTCTCTTTTTATATGCCCGATTCTTGTAGCGGAGATGGCACGTTTATTTAAAAGACGCACTAAGTCGACATCTATTTTGTCAATTTCTTCACGGAATTTTTTTATCCGGTTATTTAATTCGTTTTCTATGATTGCACTCAGCGTTAACTATTCTTCTTTTTAAGGTACTAATTCTCACGTGGTTAAAAAAATCAATAAACAGATTTAATAAATTTTTGAGCAGATTTAATTGCAGCCTCTTTATCATCGGCCTGTTCGAGCGATTTAATTAATGCAGAACCAATTATAAATCCATCTGTATAATCTGCAAGTTTTTCTAATTGCGCTGCATTACTCAAACCGAAACCAATGGCAATAGATATTGGGCTTACATCCCGCACCTGTTTTAGAAACCTTAAGGTCGAATCTTCAATATAATTATTTTGTTGTACGCCTGTAACCCCCGTAACAGAAACGCAATATATAAAACCACGGCTATGTAATGCAATATTTTCAAGCCGCTCTAAAGGTGATGTTGGAGCAGCCAATAAGATTAAATCCACTCCGGATAAATCAAATTTATCTTTTATAAATTCAATCTCTTCAACCGGTAAGTCAGGGATTATTACACCATCCACACCACTGTTTTTGGCATTGTTCAAAAAATCTGAAACGCCGTAAGATAAAATGGGGTTAATATAAGACATTAAAACCAAGCCCACTTTCGATTTTTCCCGGATATTTTTTACATAATTAAATATTTTATCCAGGTTCACATCGTGTAATAAGGCATTATATGATGATTTCTGAATGGTTGGGCCATCGGCTAAAGGATCGCTGAAAGGAACGCCTAATTCGATTATATCCACATTGTTCTCTGCTAACATACAAGCCAGAGGCACAGTAATCCCGGCAAAAGGATATTCCGGTGTAATATAACCAATATTGACTTTTTGCCCCTTGGAGTTTTTATTCTTAAAAATGGACTCGGTCCTACCCATTCCCTTTTTCCTCCTCAAAAAGTGTCGGGTTATCTGCCAGATATTTCCTTACCGAGGCCATGTCTTTGTCGCCCCGGCCACTTAAGTTTATCACAACAATTTCATCCTTATTAAAATCTTGAATATTGTCAATCAAATACGCCAATGCATGTGACGACTCCAGCGCTGGGATAATACCTTCTTTTTCCGAGAGCAATTTCAATGCTTTCACCGCATAAATATCATCCGCTGTTTTATAATCAACTCGCTTAATTTCGTTTAGGTGGCTATGTTCGGGCCCAACACCGGGATAATCCAGTCCTGCAGAGATAGAGTGTGTCGGCGTAATTTGTCCTTCAGCGGATTGCAGCAAATCCATTTTTGATCCATGCAATACGCCCGGCCTGCCCTTGGTAATAGAGGCCGCATGCTGGTCCGTTTCAACACCTTCACCCGCCGCTTCCACCCCAATAAGCCTTACATTTTCATCTTCGATAAATGGATAAAATGCGCCGATGGCATTACTGCCGCCACCTACACAGGCAATAATGGCATCCGGCAATTTTGAGAAACGGGCAAGTGATTGCTGTTTGAGCTCATCGCCAATTATTCTCTGGAAGTCCCGCACAATCATCGGATACGGATGAGGGCCAACAACGCTGCCAATTATATAGTGCGTATCGCGGATATTGCTTACCCAGTCACGGATGGCTTCATTTGTTGCATCCTTAAGGGTCTGTGTCCCGGAGGTTACGGCCCGCACTTCGGCGCCCAAAAGTTCCATCCGAAATACATTCGGTTTCTGGCGTTCCATGTCCTCGGCGCCCATATAAACTTTGCATTCAAACCCGAAGCGCGCCGCTACAGTTGCTGTGGCCACACCGTGCTGCCCTGCGCCTGTCTCGGCAATTATACGTTTTTTACCCATTTGTTTGGCCAATAAAATCTGGCCGAGGGCGTTATTAATTTTATGTGCGCCTGTGTGGTTTAAATCTTCGCGTTTTAGGTAAATCTTTGGCCCGCCCAAAATCCCGGACAAGTTTTCGGCAAAATAAAGGGGCGTTGGACGACCGACCCAATTAGCCAAATAGGCGCTTAATATTCTTTTAAATTCAGTTGTTTGTGCAAATTTATAATAGGCGTTTTCTAATTCTATCAAAGCCGGCATAATGGTTTCCGGTACGAAGCGCCCGCCAAATTGGCCAAAATAGCCCCTTTTATCAGGGTGTTGATTAAAGTAGTTCATGCTTTACAGTTTCTATAAATTTTTTAACCCGATTGTTATCCTTTATGCCGGGTGCTTGCTCCACACCGCTGCTCACATCAACAGCAAAAGGGTTTATTGTTTTTATGGCTTTTAAAATGTTCTCAGGAGAAAGCCCACCAGCCAGAATTATTTTTCTTTCGCCTAAAATACTTTTAAGCGATTCCCAAGGTAAAGTATGCCCTGTCCCACCGCGATTAGCTGAATTTCCACTATCAATTAAAACAGGATACCCGGACCATTTTTTTAACTGATCTTCCAGGCCTTCATTAAAATTTAAAGCGCGTATAACCGGCCGTTTTAAGGATTCTGCAAAAGCAGGTGTTTCGTCTCCATGAAGCTGAATATGTGTTAAACGACATGATGCCGCAATGTTATTTATTTCATCGGCATCGTTGTTTACAAAAACGCCGACACGTCCCGTTAACGGATTTAATTGTTCGCTAATTTGCTTCACTTGTTCAGGTAAAACAAAGCGTTTACTCTTATAGTAAAATACAAAACCAAGCGCATCTGCACCCACGGCTTCGGCATAAAGCGCATCTTCGATTGATGTGATACCGCAGATTTTTATCCGTACCATTATTTAAAAAGCCTGTTATATGTTTTTTGCAGATCGTCTGAAACCATAAACGCTTCCCCAATTAAAACCGCATTAAATCCTGCCTCCTGGATTTTGAGTATATCTTCACGGGAATGGATGCCGCTTTCCGCAATTTTAATAATATGCGGGGGAATATGTTTTACAAGGTTCAGGGCATTGTTTAGGTCAACTTCAAATGTGTTTAGGTTACGGCTGTTTATTCCAATAATTTCCGCTCCGATCTCTAAGGCCCGTGCTATTTCTTCTTTCGTGTGCGTCTCGACCAGTATTTCCATGCCCAGCTTTTTGGCCAAATTATATAATTGCACCAACTTTTCCTGAGTGAGCATTGCCGCAATTAACAAAATAATATCTGCCCCAAGATGATAGGATTCATACACTTGCACCTCATCGATTATAAAATCCTTTCTAAGCACAGGAATGGATGACAATGATTTAAAACGCTTGATATATTCTTTGCGCCCATCAAAATATTTTTCATCCGTTAAGATGGAAACAGCGTCCGCCGGAAAAATATTATAAGCATTCGCTATTGCCTCTAAATCAAAATCGGGCCTTAAAATCCCTTTCGATGGCGATGCTTTTTTTATTTCGGCAATTAAACCAAGCTTGGCCTTTTTTTGAAGCTGTTCTTTAAATCCCTCAATGGCAATCTTGCGTGGCTCAAAGGAATCGGGATCAATACTTTTGATTTCATAAAGCTTTGCTTGATATATTTCTTTTAATTTTTCGTGCATTCTAATCTGTTTTATCGGTTTGATTGCTCAATTAACTGGTTCAGTTTTTCCTTTGCCTTGCCGGAACTGACCGCGCCATAAGCAAGCTCTACGCCATCCAATAAATTATCCACTTTACCGCTTACCATAATTGAAGCAGCTGCATTTAGGACGGCTATGTCGAGTGGAGCCCCGGTTTTATTATCAAGTATATCTAAAATTATCTGCTTATTTGTTTCACAATCCGGGCTCTGGATATTTTTTATATCACTGATTTTTATTCCAAAATCTTCCGGGTGAATCGAACAGCTGGTCACTTTTCCATTTTTCAACTCACTGATAAAAGTTTCCCCGGTGGTTGTTAATTCATCCAGCCCATTATGTCCGTGAACAATCAGGACATGTTCCGCGCCGAGCTCTTTCATTACGTTCGCCATGGTATCACATAAATCTTTGTCAAAAACACCGATGACCTGCCTTTTCGTTTTGGCAGGATTTGTAAGTGGCCCGAGAATATTAAAAATAGTACGGATGCTCAATTCTTTACGCGGCCCGATGGCATGCCGCATGGCCTTGTGATAATTTGGCGCAAAAAGAAAAGCAAGGCCGATGGAATTAAAAATTTCAACAAAACGCTCAATGGAAATATCAATATTAACGCCAAGCGATTTTAAAATATCTGCGCTTCCACATTTGCTGGATACCGAACGGTTGCCATGCTTGGCAATTTTAACGCCTGCCCCGGCAGCAATAAAGGCAGCGGTCGTAGAGATATTAAAAGTGTGTAAATTATCTCCGCCCGTTCCACAAGTATCCACTACATTTTCTGCAGATATATTAAAGGGCTCTGCGTTCGAGGCCATCGCTTCTGCAGCGCCGCTTATTTCTGCAACCGTTTCGCCTTTCATACGCATGGCTGTGAGAAATGAAGCAATCTGGGCATCTGTTGCCTGCCCCTGCATAATGCTATTCATCGTCTCGCGTGTTTCTTCGCGCGTTAAATCAGATTTTAGAATCAGCCTGTTTATGGCCTCTTTTATTGTCATAATTGCCTCAATATAAATTTATTTGAGAGATTATTTTTCTATTTTGGATGCGTTCTAAGTTTGAAGAAAACTAATTTTGCCGATTATTTTTATATTCCTCAACCCATTTTCTAATTTCAGTATCAGGTTCAATTTTCAAACCAATCGGGATTTGCCCGACGTTTATTTTAATCTTGCCTTTCGATTTGTGCAAGCTAATGTGTATAATATTTTCGCCATCTGTACCAGCGCCAATTATTGCCGGACGCGAATTTAAAACTATTTTATTTGATTGTTGATGTGCCGTAAGGATTAAATCAAAATCTTCAAATTCAGGCATTATTTTAACCAAAGCGTCTTCCTCACCATGAAAAACAAGAATATTAAACGAACGCTCATCCAAGTCTTTAAAAAGAATATCCGGATTTTTAAATTTCAAACCTTTTAATTCTGAAAATAAGCTAGGCTGAACATAACTATAAATTTTCACCGCACTGTTTTTTTCGATCGCATAGTTTTGATATTTTTCTGAAGGAATATTTTTTATCGTATAATTTGATAAAACAATCTTGCTTTTTTGTGTTTTTAGGGCCTTAATGAGTAAATCTTTTCCTTCTACCAACTCTTGTTCAGAAAGCACCCAAATATCCGGTTTAATAATCTGATAGGCTTTCAATACTGCCCGGTTAAGCTCAATAAAAGAATATGGGTTAAAAGTATCACCGCCGTCAATAACAACGAGATTTGGGTTTAGCGCCCGCTGCTTTTTGATGAGCGTAAATATTCGTTCCAACCCGCCGAGCGATGGTTCCCCGCAATGGCAATTTTCAATATTCCCGTTTATATTCGCTAAATAAATAATTTCGAATATTGGCTTCTTATTTGGTACATCGGTCGTTTGTGTAAAGATGCTTATCGGTAAGCCAAAGAAGAAACAGCACAATAAAAGACGAGAGGGCTTTTTAATAAGATTTAATCTCACAGTGTCGTTATTAAATAATTGTGATTAAATTTTTTAGATTTCCCGATGGATAATCTGATCCCGCCTTTGCCCTGTTGAAACATATTTTACAGGCAACCCGAGAAAAGATTCAATAAAACCAATATATGCTTTGGCCTCGGCAGGCAAATCATCAAAAGACTTCACACCATCAATAGAACAGTTCCAACCCTTTAGTTGCGTGTAAACCGGTTCTACATTTTCCAGAACGGTTTGATCAGCTGGTAACCAGTCAATGGCCTGCCCCTTATATTTATAGGATGTGCAAACAAAAATGGATTCAAAGTCGTTGAGGACATCCATTTTTGTTAAAGCAATATTTGTAAGCCCGTTTATATGTGCAGAGTATTTTGCAGCGACAAGGTCGAGCCAGCCACAGCGTCTTGGCCTGCCTGTCGTCGCGCCAAATTCTTGTCCCGCTTTACGTAACTTCTCCCCGGTTTCATTTTTTAACTCCGCAGGGAAAGGCCCATTTCCGACACGCGTCAAATATGCTTTCATAACACCGCTTATTTCGCTGTTTACCGGTGCAACACCCGAGCCAATAAACGCCCCGCCTGCAATAGGATGCGAGGAGGTCACATAAGGATACGAGCCATAATCAATATCTAGTAAAGCGCCTTGTGCACCTTCGATAAGAATAGGCTGGTCCTTTTTTTGTGCATCGTGGATTAACCCAAGTGTTTCTTTGATAAAGGGTCGTAATTTTTCTGCATACTTTATGGCAAATTGAATAGTCTTATCAACATCCTGGGCTGGAGATTTATAATATTTTTCTAATACAAAATTTTTAAATTCTAGATTGCTTTTGATTTTAGACTGACAAATTTCCGGGTTTAATAAATCAATCGCCCTAATTCCCTGCCGGCTGTATTTGTCGGTATAGGCGGGCCCGATCCCACGGCCTGTTGTCCCAATTTGTTTTTTGCCTTTGCTCGATTCGGATTGGGAATCAAGCTTTCTATGGTAAGGAAAAATGATATGTGTGCGTGGAGAAATAAATAATCGGCCCTTATAATCAATGCCGGCCTTTTCCAACACCTCCAGCTCATTACAAAAAGCTTCCGGGTCTAACACAACGCCGCCGCCAATTATACACTTAACCCCGGCGCGTAAAATACCACTCGGGATTAGATGCAGAACATATTTTTGTTCGCCAATGTAAACTGTATGCCCCGCGTTTGCACCGCCCTGATAGCGGATTACCATTTCCATATCTGCGCTTAGGACATCGATTATCTTACCTTTTCCTTCATCGCCCCATTGGGCACCAACAACTATTTTAACAGACATCTTCCACCGGAATTTTTAGTATTGATTAAAATTTGACCGAATCTTTACTGGGTTTATTAGTTTTCATTGTGATTGCTTTAAAATACTCAAAAAAAAACTCCGGCTCTATACAAAACCGGAGTTATTTAAATATTTTATTTTTTAGAATGCTGCAAGTGCCGAGTCAAGGTCAGGCTCAATATCGAATACGGAAACCAATTTTGTAATTCTAAGCAGGTTCATAATCCGCTCGGAGATATTGGTTACGATCAGTTTGCCGCCATTGTTTTTAAGAGTAGTGATTACCCCAATTAATATACCCAGGCCAGAACTGTTCATCCATTCTACATTCTCAAGATCAATTATAATTTTTATTTTACCTTTATCGATAAAATTATTGATCTGTTCGTTTATCTCACCGGCTTCAGGACCGCCCATTATTTTACCGGACAAAGCAATAATCACAATATCATTCTGTTCTGATACCTGATTGACCATTTTAAATCCTTCCTCTCAAAGAGTAACTTATCTGTAAAAGATTTAGGCTTTCTTGGTTTTCCAATCAACAACGATCGGGCTGGCAACAAATATTGACGAATAGGTACCAATAATTACGCCGATAATCAATGCAAGTGCAAATGTTTTTAACACTTCCCCGCCAAAGAAATAAAGCACGATAACAACGATTAATGTCGTTACAGAGGTTATAATTGTACGCGACAAAGTCTCATTTAAGCTTTTATTGGCTATCTCGGAAATATCTTTAATATTTTTACTTGCAGCCCTCAAATTCTCTCGGATACGGTCAAACACAACAATCGTATCGTTGAGGGAATAACCAACAATTGTAAGAACGGCCGCAATAATTGGGGAAGAAATTTCTATCTCGAATACGGAGAAAATACCCAAAGTAATGATTACATCATGCGCAAGCGCAGCAATAGCGCCAATAGAAAACTTGAACTCAAATCGAACCATAACATAAATCAGGATCAACACCATTGAGACCAATATGGCCTTAAGCGCCTGCCACAAGAGCTCGTGGCCAATTTTGGGCCCCACTTTCTCGTTACGTTGAATTTTAAAGGGATTCTCCGGCATCGCTTCACTAATATCAGCAGAAAGTTCGCTGGCCATATCCTCTTTTATATATTCTGTTCCAACGCGGATAGAAATCTCATTTTGCGAGCCAAAGTGTTTTATTTCACCTTTTAAATTACGGGCAGCAAGTAAATCACGAAAATTCTGAATTTCTACGGGTTTCTCAAATTTAAGATGTAAAAGTGAACCACCTGTAAAGTCAATATTAAGTTTTGGCCCACCATGTAACACAAGTGAAGCCACGGATATTATAAGTAATATGCCACTTATCATATATCCAGTTTTTCTTTGGCTAATCAAGTCAAAGTGTGTGTCTTTAAAAAAATGCATGTATTAAAAAGCTCCTATAAAATCCGGGTTAAATACTTAATTGTTTTGCGTTACTATTATCTAAATATGCGTTAAAGATTACGCGTGTAACAATAATCGCTGTAAATAAACTGGCAACAATACCAATCATCAATGTAACGGCAAAGCCTCTAATCGGGCCGGAACCAAATGTGTATAAAACCAGGCCGGCGATAAATGTTGTAACGTTTGCATCCAAAATGGTAATTAAAGCCTTGCCATAACCTTGGTCCAACGCCGCTCGAATTGTTTTACCTTTTCTAATCTCTTCGCGGATACGTTCAAAGACAAGCACATTGGCATCCACCGCCATACCGATTGTTAAAATAATACCGGCAATTCCGGGCAATGTTAGCGTTGCGCCAAAAGAAGCCATCACAGCCATAATAAACACAATGTTTAACATAAGCGCAATATTGGCCACAACACCTGAAAGCCGATAATAAATCAACATAAATGTCATTACAAGAAGAATACCGACTAAAGCGGATAGCCCACCTGATTTAATAGAATCCGTACCCAAAGATGGTCCAACCGTACGTTCTTCGATGATTGTAACTGGTGCGGGAAGAGCACCTGCCTTAAGCACAATACTCAAGTCTTTCGCGTCATCGAATGTGTCCATACCAGTGATACGCGCACGTCCATCAGTAATTTTTGCTTGTAAGGTTGGTGCGAGGTAAACCTTGTTATCCAAAATAATTGCAAGACGTTTGCCCTTATTTGCGCCGGTTAACCGCGAAAATGTTTTGGTTCCTGCATCGCTGAATGTAAGGGAGACTTCAAACTTGCCAATATTTGCCGGATCGTTTGGGCTACCGGAGCGTGGTGCGGTGTCTATAATCGTTTCACCGGAAAGTTCTAATTTTTTATTTACCAGATAAACTTGCAAATACTGATCATTTAATTCTTTTTTCGAACCCCAAACAAACTCAGCGCTACCGGCTGCTTCAGCGATAATTTTCTTAACTTCCGGCAGTTCGATAATCTTTCTAAATTTATTTTCATTTTCTACGGGAACAAGAATTGTATTTTTATCATTAGGCGATTGAAAAAACAAACCTTCCTCAAAAAGTGTATTCGTTGCAACACCGGCACTATCAACAGTCGTTTCTGATTTTTCCTTAACGCCAAATAAATCTTCCAGGGAAGTAGAAGACGATGTATCACTTTCGGCCTTTTCGGTAACACTACTGTCTTTAGGGGAAATACGCGAAGTAATAAATTCGTTGATTTTTACAGCCACCTGGTCGGTAGTAACAGCATTTTTTAAAAGTTTAAACTCTAATAAAGCTGTTTTACCAACAATACTACGAACCCTGTTTGGGTCGTTGACACCGGCAAGTTCAAGAATAATACGTCGCCCGCCCGTTTTTTGGATTGTGGGTTCGGTAACACCAAACTCATCGATACGATTACGTAGAATCTCTAGCGATCGATCGACCGCCTCACCGGTTTGAGCATGTAAATAAGCCACAACATCGTCTCGGGTACGCCGATCGGCATTACCATAGTAGCGTTCCAGAAGCATATTTTTCTCTGCTAAATTTTCCTCAAAAACCGTAACAAAATCCTCATCGGTTTCATCGATGCGTTTTGCAGTGGCATCAAGCGCTTCTACAAATTCTTTATTTTTGTTTTTTGCTAATTTGTTCATTAGCTCATGCACATCTACCTCAAGCACAACATGCATACCACCTTGCAAGTCCAATCCCAGGGAAATTGCTTTGGTTTTCATTTCAATAAGTTTATCCGGGTCGTTCTCTTTAAGCTGGGCTTTTTCATCCTCAGTCATCATACTTAAATTAACTGTGGGGTATAAAAGATATATTGCGGTAACAATTGCGATAAATATAAACACAATTCGCATAGTTGAATTAGATTTCATTAAAACTAATTTCCTCCAAAAGTTTCTGAATATGTTGTAAAAATGAGTTTAAGAATATTTACACAAGAGCTTCCAAATTTAGCGGTACACTATTTTAAAGTCAAACAAAAGTTAGGCTTCTATAAAGATCGGTTTTGGGATTATATGTTGCGAATATAAAGGCATGTATAATTATGTCAGACATTATTGATAAAAATATATTAATCACCCGAAACCATTTTCATCAAATCTGCTTCACTGATAATTTGAATGCCCAACTTTTCTGCTTTGGCCAATTTGGATCCGGCTTTTTCACCTGCCAATAAATAATTTGTTTTTTTTGAAACCGAAGAAATGACTTTCCCGCCGTGTTTTTCGATTAATTCACCGACCTCAACGCGTGTAAGGGTTGGTAAAGTGCCGGTAAGGACAAAAGTTTTCCCTTCAAAAACCCCGGGGCTTGTCCCGGATCCCGCTTTGTCCTCTTCAACATTCAACCCAAAAGAGGCAAGGCGTTTTATAATTTCGATATTTTTTTCATCCTCAAAAAACCGTCCAATGCTTTCAGCCATTTTTTCACCAAGGCCGTCTATTTTTTCAAGTTGCTCTTTGTTGGCCTCTGTCATCTTTTTTAGCGATCCAAACTCTTTTGCCAAAAGTTTTGCGGCGGTTATGCCAATAAACGGGATGCCGATAGCGAAAATCAACCGGGCCAGTGATTGCTTTTTACTGGCTTCCAAACCGGCAATAAGGTTTTCGGCGCTCTTATCACCCATGCGTTCCAATCCGGCAACATCTTCTTTTTTCAGCTCATATAAATCAGCAATGGTACTGATTAATTCTTGTTCAACCAATAGCTCTACCAGCGAAATCCCCAAACCGGAAATATCCATCGCACCGCGTGAGGCAAAATGGGCGATACGCCGTTTAACCTGTTCCGGGCACACATAATTTTCACATCGCAGTGCCGCTTCGCCTTCAGTCCGTTTAAGGGGCGTACCACAAACCGGGCAATTCTCGGGGATTTCTAATTCTTTGCTGTCAGCCGCCCTTTTCTCTTTTATAACTTCTATCACTTTTGGGATGATATCTCCGCCCTTTTCGATAAAAACATGATCGCCAACCCGGATATCTTTGCGCTTAATTTCATCCACATTATGCAGCGTTGCCCGAGAGACAGTCGTGCCCGCCAGAAAAACTTGCTCCAACTCGGCAACCGGCGTAACAGCCCCAGTACGCCCAACTTGCCAGGTAACATCTTTTATGACTGTTTCCACTTTTAGCGCTTTAAACTTAAAAGCAATCGCCCAGCGCGGACTTTTGGCCGTTGTGCCCAAAATATTTTGCTGCGCAATGGAATTTACTTTTACGACAACGCCATCGATATCATAGCTTAAACTTTCCCGCTTCTTCTCCCATTTCGCCACATATTCAAGGACTTCATTGATGGAAGCACATTTTTTTAGATGGGGATTAACCGGAAAGCCGGCCTTTTTTATTTTCTCAAGATTTTCAAGGTGATAGTTTCCCGCGCTGCTGCTATCGGCGCTATGCAGGGAATAACAAAACATTTGCAGGCCACGGCTGGCAACAATCATTGTATCCTGCATTTTTAAAGTGCCAGCTGCCACATTGCGCGGGTTCATGTACAAAGCTTCCCCTTCTTGCTCCCGCTCTTTGTTAATCCGCTCAAAATTTTCCCTTGGCAGATAAACCTCGCCACGCACCTCAAATTCATCCGGTAAATGCTGGCCTTCAAAAACTTTTAGCGGAATGGAACGGATCGTACGCAAATTGACAGTGATATCATCGCCCTGTGTACCATCACCGCGTGTGGCACCACGGATAAAAACGCCATCTTTATAAAGCAAACTGATGGCCAGGCCGTCAATTTTTAGCTCGGCAATATACTCAACTTCATTGTCATCCTGAGCCTGTTGAGCTTGTGAAATCCCGACTTGCTCACCCTTATCCTGTCGCGTGGCATAATTTTCAATCTCCAGTACCTTACGCACCCGCGCGTCAAAATCACGAAACTCCTGCTCGTTATAGGTATTGGCCAACGAAAGCATCGGGAAACGGTGTGCCACTGTGGGGAATTCTTTTGTGGGCTCTCCGGACACACGCTGTGTAGGCGATTGTTGTGTGACCAGCTCCGGATGCGCCTCTTCCAGTTTTTGCAGTTCCTTGATCAACTGGTCGTATTCAAAATCAGAGACTGTTGGCTGGGCCAGCACATAATAATTATAATCGTGTGTATTGATTTCTTTTCGTAATTGCTCGATGTGTTTTTTGACGTTCATTCTTTTATTTTTCATTAAACATTTATGTTTCTTTTTTAAAAGCTTAACCCATTGTGTGAATTAGAAAAAATAGAAACAAAATAATTCCAGCTAAATTTTTACAATAGGCCGCTCCGATGGAGCTTCTTGAAAACTATTGCGACTTTTGTTCTACAAATAGAACGTCCTTACAGGACGAAAAAAAAATTCCAATAGGAATGGTCTATTTGTAGAAAAAATAAATTTCTATGTTAGTAAAAGTTCCATAGGAACGACCTGCTTTTAAAGTTTTACAGCTATTATTAACAAATATGCTATTTTAATTCGCACAACGGGTTAGTATATAAACATGAATCCGGCTTATCCGGTATCCTTAATTAAGATGTTGAACTTAATAGAGAAATCGTAATCCGGCAAAATAAATTTACGCCCTTTACTTTGCCAACTTCCTTTTGTACAATAATTTCAGTTCAGATTATTACGGTTAAAAATTTATATTTTATACGGATGGCATCCCTTTTCGCTGAAAAATTATGCTAAAAAAAAACTTACTTCCCATCATCCTTATTTCCTTCATCATAAACCTTAACGCCCAATGGCCCACCGCCGTGGACACAGCCTTATTTGTAGACTATGGCATTTACCCAAACCTGGTTGTGGATGAAGAGGACCAGTCCATAACCATTGTATACCTGCGTGATAATGGCATTTGGGCAAAGAAATTTGACAAAGACGGCTATCCGCTTTGGAACGGCAACCATGTGGTTTTAAGCGATACGGCTTATGGTTGGATAATAAGTGAAGTGGCTTCAAACGGACAATGGGCTGCAGTAATAAATGATGGGCAAAGCGGTGTAGTAGTAGCCTGGGAAGATTACAGGCATGCCACCTTTGATGATTTTGAAGGATTCCCTGAAGGAAGCGAAGTATACCTGCAACGTGTGGATAGGGACGGCAATATTTTATACGGCACAAACGGCAAATTAATAAGTGGCCCGGCCACCGATGGTTGGCATAGCATCGGCGATATGAAACCGGATTACAACGGGGGGTTTTATATTGGTTTTAACCGGGACAGTACGGCAGAGATGAGCGTTCTCAAACATTTTGATATAGATGGGCATTTGCAGTGGGAAAGATTTTTTGCAGGTCTTTATATGGATATCAGTGCTACAAATAAAAGGGGTGAGGTTTTTGTTAATACAAATCCAGATGGAAAAGGAAGTAGACATAAACTCGATTTAAGCGGTTCATATTTATGGCCAGATACATTAATAGGTAATATCTATGATAGTTTTGGATATAGAAGTGGTGGAGCTCTACCGGATGGCGATGGGGGTGTAATTGGTGTAGGTAGTATAGGTTTTTTAAAAATCCGTAGAGTGGATTCCACCGGGCAGTATGCCTGGGATGAAGTGGATTTGAAACAGGGGCAGTTCTCCCAAATTAGATATGCGCCCGATGGTGAAGGAGGGATTTATGTAAATTGGTCTAAGGAAGGTATAAACCTGCAAAAAGTCGATATAAATGGGAAAACTGTATTTGGAGAAAACAATCTATCAATTTGTTCTTTGGGAGATTGCAGAGGTGCTGTTGGGTTAATATCTGACAAAAAAAATGGGGCTATTGCAGCATGGGCTGATATCAGTAATGACACAACTAATTCATATTACATGCAGCGAATAGACAGTTCTGGTCTTTTTTTATGGGACAGCTTAGGTATAGAGTTTCATTCTACTTCCTTAGACCCATTTTTTACAGGTGGGCCAATCCATTTGTATTCTGATAAACGTGGAGGGGCAATTTTATTATGGAATGAATGCTGTAATGGAAACCAAATACTAATTAAACAAATTTCGGCCAATGGTATACTAGGCGAGGTTGTAACCAGTCTTTCAAATGCGTCTAATGCAGCTCCTAATCAAATTGAATTATATCAAAACTATCCCAACCCATTTAACCCGTCCACAACCATTTCTTTCAATATTGTTAAATCCACAAAAGTTAACCTGAAAGTCTTCAACACGCTGGGCATGGAAATTATCACTTTGCTTGATAAGAGGCTAAACAGGGGCGCTTATAAAATCCCCCTTGCTTTAGAGAACATGGCAAGCGGAATATATTATTATCAACTTAAAACAGATGACCAAACTAAAACAAAAAGGATGTTGCTAATCCGCTAAAATTTCTCGTCAGGGTTATATCTCCTTTCCAATCTTGGGTGTTTTTTTAACACTATGGAGGTATAGAGAACGCAGAGTTCTTTTTAATTTTTTTAGGGATTTATAGGCTTTAATGTGTGCTCGATGCTCGTGCACGTTTAAAACGGATTCCATCGCTTGGAGCGATGGAATCTATACTTTCCTGGACTGAAAGACCTTCCAGGTTTTGGAAACCTGGAAGGTCTCTTCTTCGCTTTAGCAAGTTGGAAAAGGATGCGGAAAAAGCCCGGTTTGCAATCCCGGCTTTGTCAAGGCATGACGGAGTGGGAGAACGGATGCCATCACTTCAAGCGATGGCATCCGTTCTTTCCCAAGTAAAAAAACCGGGGAAAATCTCTCACCACCCCTTCAACCTGAATTTGATTTAGGTTCCCTTCACAGAACCATTAATAAATTAAATTTATTCTATAATTTTCCTCTCATATTTGTTTGGAAATAAGCCCCTATTTTGATTATACTTAACAACTTTATTAATTATAAAAATCGCAATGTTTAAAACAATCTTCCCGGTCCTTATTTTTTTATTTACACTAAGTTGTACAAACCTTTTCTCCACGCGGGCAGATAAGGTGGAAAAGCCTGATCCGGGTTCGGTTTCGCAGGTTTTTGAGGATCCATCCGACCCGGTAAAAATAATGACCAATTTATCCAGGGCGATTGAAGGTGCCAATACTGTAGAATATGGCAAGCTCTTTTCCAACCCGGATATTGTTTCCGAGAGGCATTTTCGTTTTGTGGGCGATGCCAACCAGATAAGTCAGTTGTTTTCTCCATGGACGTATACTGAGGAGCAAATTTTTTTCTCTAAATTGGTTAAAAGCGATGATAATATTAAGCCCTCTTTTCGTTTCACTTTTATTGATTCGCTCCCGGCACAAGTTTTTACCGCCCTTGATTCTGTCGAGACTGATTTTATGGAATATGAATTAAAAGTAATTCTGGCAGATAGCGAAACGGTTTATGTGGGCTTCGCCAATTTTAAATTATTTAAATCGGCCACAGCCAATGATGCTTGGTATATTTATTATTGGGAAGACCGAGCTAAAAACGAGGCTATCGAGCAATCCTGGTCGGCATTAAAAGTAGCAAACCAGTAGTGGCTTTTATGAAAATAAAAAAAATTGATCAACCTTTTTATTTAAGTCTCTTTTTGATTTTAACCCTGTCTTGGAGCTGTAATCCATTTGCACCGTCCCTCAGCGATGAATTATCCAATACAACGCTTATTTTAACTGAGCAGGAAACGCCACAAGAGGTATTGACCAATTTTGCATTTGCCTATAATTTTAAAGATTCGCTTGTTTACAGCGATTTGATTGACACGACATTTTTATTTATTTCAAAAGATTTTTCCACTAACCCGGTAACCGATTTAACTTGGGGGCGTGATACAGAACTAAGAACAACCGCCGGCCTGTTCCGTGCATACCAAACCTTTAACCTTGCATGGGGCGGCACTATTTTTGAAAATTATAACAAGGAAGGCAATATGGTAGAAATGAAGCAGCTTTTTCTGCTAACCATCGATGGAGGAAGTACCATTCCAAGCATAAATAGCGAAGCCTTTTTTGTTATGCGCAAAAAAACTTCGGGAAGATGGAAGATTGTTTTATGGGAAGATAAAGCATCCTTTTAGGATGCTTTGGTAAACCTGGCAAGACATAGCAAAAGAAATTTGAGCAACCAGTTTAATTTGTGCCTGTCTGTAAAGGCCGTTAGCTGTCATTCTGAATCGTTCTTTGATGAAGAATCCCCTTTTTGCAAAAGTCATGACAAGAGATGGGATGCTTCGTTAAAAAATACCTCAGCATGACAACATGGAACGAACCTACTTTAAAGACAGACACGAATTGCATACATATTTTGTAATAATCCTTTTCCAACAATGGATTTTTTTTAAATAGATATTTTAATTTTGGAGGTTTTTTAATGCAACGTATTGCCCTGGATATTGACCCGATCGCTTTTGTTCGAAACGCCCTTGGTGAAAATGAACCGGATCCCGTAAGCGCCACAATTATGGCAGAGCTCGGCGGGGCGGAATCAATTGTTTGTTATCTGCGTGACGACCAGGCCACGGTAAAACCCCGGGACATCAAACTTTTTAAAGAACTGGTAAAAACCCATTTAACCGTTCGTTGCAACCTAACCGAAGAGAATGTGCGCAGCCTGATTGGCCTAAAGGTGGACATGATAACTTTTGTTGCCCCGGGCGAGCTAAAAAGCTTTTCGCCCCAACCAATTTCCCTTGATACCTACACCGGACAATTACAAAATTATGTGGCCGAATTGCGCTCCAATAATATTTTGTCTTCCGTATTGATCAATCCCGAAATTTCTGAAGTAAAACTGGCCGGAAAGCTGGAACTCGATTATGTTGAATTTGACGCGACATCACTCTCCGAGGCAGCGGATATGAACAGCGAAGTTGACGCCCTCGACAATATCTCCGGGTTGGCGCTGGCTGCCGGCAAATTGGGCATGGGCGTTAATATTTCCGGCGGGATTGGATACGATAATGTGCGTGAAGTTTCCCAAATCCCCAATATTGAAGATATTGTGATCGGCAAGCCCGTAGTAAGCAAAGCCATTTTTATCGGCATTGAGCAAGCGCTTAGGGATTTACAGGCCATCATCAGCTAACAGAAACAAACTACAACCGGACAGATTAATCGAATGGCATTTTTACGCATACTTCTTCTCTTTATAATATTTTCTGCATCAATCTATGCAAAAGATTACCGGCCAAACTGGGGTAATGCTCCTGGTTTGGACAGCCGTACTGATCTTATAGCCCTGTACAAAATGGATAATTGGACCGTTACGGGATTAAATGGTTCAACCACCCTGCCCTTTTTTTCCGATTCCAGGGACACCCTCATTTTCACAAACAGTTTTAGTTTCTCTGCCGATTCTACCATCAAAGAAGTTTATTTCAAATCACTGGGGTTCCATGGACGTGCGACCGTTTTTCTCAATGGCAACCAAATCTTAAAACAACCCAATGCCAGCGCACCGGCCCGCATTAAAATCAATAAACAATTTTTGTTAACAAATTCCCCAAACCAGATTAAAATAATCTTAATAAAAAACGCGACCGTTGATAATGGTTTCCCGCGCTTTACACATCTTTATACAGAGCCTGAATATATCGGTATTGTACGGCCATTTTATCTTGAACTGGTTCGCTCACAAATCTTTTCTGATTTTGCCTACCAGGTTTCAAAAGTAAATAAATCCTTTATTTTAGATTATAGCTACAAAATTTCATCGCGGGCACTGGCCTCGTATAAAAATAAAAGCGGACTGGCCTTTACAGAATCTTTTTTGGACAGCAATAATAAAGTTATTTCACGTCGCCGAGTTCCATCGTTTCAAAAATCGGGCCTAATAAAAAACAGGATTAAAATTTCTACAAAAGTTTTCTGGACACTTGATACCCGCCAATTTATTACTTTTTCCGTTGGAATAAACCGCTTTGGAAAATCCATCGAAGAAAATAAAATAAAAGTGGCCATCCGCGATGTACGGGTTGAGAACAATGTAATCTCTTTTAATTTTACCAAACCATTGATTAAAGGCGTAACCTTTTATGAAAACCTTGGCTTTAAAGACGGATCAAACCTTTATGCAGCCATGTTAAATGAGCTGACATTAATTAAGGCTGATGGGTTTAATGCCGTGCGCTTTATGGGCCATATACCTGATGAACGCTTTTTGCGCATTGCCGATTCTTTGGGGCTGATGCTCTTTATGGATTTACCCTTGAGACGTTATCCGGACATTATATTTAAAAAAGACGCCCTTCTTGAAAATTTAAAAAATACGCTCGCCACAACCATCGATAATTTCAAAAAGCACCCCTCCTTTTTCGCCGTGGGCGTTGGACAGGAAATAGTACTTTCTGACCCGGCCACACAAAAGTTTTATATTATTTTAAACGGCTCCACAGAGCGGCCAGTACCCTTTTTAACCTATCTTGCGCCAATCCTGACGAAAAACACACCGCCGGAAATGCTGGCAGATTTTTACATGCTGGATATGTATACGCCAATCCGCTCAAAAATAGATTTAATTTCAGCGTCAAAAATCCCTTATTTACTTGCAGGAAAAACCGGGTTTAACACGCTTGCTACCGGGAACCCAAAATATAGCCTGCAACACAAACTGATTTTACAAAATGATATTAAGGCCGTCCAAAATGACTTTAAACTTCAAGGTGGCTTTTTGGAAACTTTTCAAGACTGGCGTGCAGCGAAACCATCGTACCAAAATATAACCCGGAAAGACAATCTTGTAAAAAACGGTCTTTACGACTCTACCCTAACAAAATATGAGTGGGCGGCACAAGGTGAGAATTTTTGGGATAATGCAGGCACCGAAATTCTTGCTGCACACAAGCGAAACAAACCAAGCAATGTTTTTTCAATAATTCTGTTTTTTGGAAGTTTGATCTTTTTCTTTTTTTACAAACGCTATCCCCGCTTTAGCGAAAATTACCGACGTTCAATTAAACACCCCTATGGTTTTTATGTGGACATGCGCGAACGGCGGATTATCCCCATTTTTATCTCGTTCATGCTTGGCTTCCATAATGCGCTGATCCTCTCAATTTTTGTCGGCTCATTTATCTATTTTGCCAATGATTCCCTTCTTGTTCAGGAAGTCATAAATGTGCTTATACCCAATACAGAGATATTCTCCACTTATCTCGAAATCAGTAAATCCGAATTAATGATCATCCCGATACTTTTTCTGTTTTTCTTTATCCACCCGTTATTAATCGGTTTTCTTTTAAAAGTGATTGGTGTACTTACAAAAAACTACATCCGCTTACGCCAGGCATTGGCAATCGGTTTGTGGTCTGGCGCACCGATAATTTTTATGTTGCCGCTCAGTTTTGCTGCATACCATCTGCTAATAAAAGATTTATTTGTGCTGCCCATGGTCTTTATTTTCCTGTTTTTTATTTTATGGACACATATCCGGTTGATGAATGGTATCCGCGTGCTGATCCTCTCAAAATACAGGCTAATTTTTCTTGTATTGCTCTTGTCTTATATATTGCCACTTGTTATTTTCGGTTTCTTTTTTATACCGCAACCCATGTGGTATGATTACCTGATTACCCTGCTACATTCCCGTACTTTGTTTTAATCAATAATTGCAGTGATCAGATAACCGGAAACGAAAAAAATCGATTTTTTATAAAGAAGATAATTTTATATGTACCTATCCAAATTAGAAATATTAGGCTTTAAATCATTTGCTCAAAAAATTTCCTTAGAATTTAATCAGGGGCTTACCTGTATAATCGGGCCAAACGGCTCGGGAAAATCAAATATCGTGGATGCGATCCGCTGGGTTTTAGGTGAGCAGCGCGTTTCATCCTTGCGTAGCGATAAAATGGAAAATGTTATTTTTAACGGTACAAAAAAACGTAAACCGATGGGCCTCTCGGAAGTTTCCATGACCATCGAGAATAATAAAAACATTCTGGACAGTGAGTATGATGAGATTGTAATTTCCCGCCGTTTGTACCGCTCGGGCGAAAGCCAGTATATGATCAATAAAGTGCCCGTTCGCCTTAAAGACGTCATCAACCTTTTTATGGATACGGGGATGGGCGCCAACTCATACTCGGTGATCGAGCTAAAAATGGTTGAAAGTATTTTAAGCGAAAACAAAAGTGAGCGCCGTTTATTATTTGAAGAAGCGGCAGGGGTTGTAAAATATAAAACGCGCCGAAAATCGGCCTTAAGAAAACTTGACTCCACGCAGCAAGACCTGGCGCGTATCAACGACATTGTCATTGAGGTTGAAAAAACCGTTTCTTCCCTTGGCCGCCAGGTATCAAAGGCACGCCGCTATATCGATTTGACCGATCAGCTTAAGAAAAATGATATTGATCTTTCTGTATTTCGCTATCATAATTTAAAAGACCGCATCGATCCCCTGGAATTAGAACTGGAAATGATCAGCAAGGAAAAAGAAGAAAGCTCGCACCAGATCACATTGGAAGAAGCCATTTTAGAGGATTATAACCGCCAGCAAATCGAGTTTGAACAACGTGTCCAGGAACTTAATAAAACCCTTTACGAAAAAGATATTACCATCCGAAACTTGAACCAGGATGATGCGATTGCCGAAGCAAAAATCGAAGATATGAAGAAAAACCGGGAACGCTACCTTGATGAAATCGATGGCTATTTAAAAAAGATAACCCTTTTAAACGACGATAAAGAAAACTATACGGACGAGTTGGAGCAAATCCGTGGCAATACAGAACGCCTCAACAGCCAGTTTGATGAAATCCGGAGGGAGAAGGAAGAAAAAGCGGATATTATTAATGCTGAGAAAGCTGAAATTGACCGCTTAAATATTCAGTTCCGCGAGCAGCTTCATTTAGTGACAGAAAAGAAAGAGCTGCTTAAACAAAAAGAATACCGTTTAAATTTTGATACAGAGCAGGTTGAAAAAATCAATAACTTGAACAATGCACAAGATTCGGAAATAAAAAACCTTACTGGCGCGATCTCTGAAACCGGAACGGAAAAGGCCGAAATCGAGACCGAATTAGAAAAATTAAAATCTGAGCTTTCTGCATTAAAAGAAAGTGCATCCGCCGTTGCGGCAAATTTATCCGAGAAACAATCTTCTTATAACAAATTGCTGAGCGAATTGGAACGCACCCGTTCACGCGAAGGGTTTTTTAAAAACATAATCAGTAATTATGAAGGCCACTCAAAAAGCACTCAGTTCATCATGTCCCAAAAAGATCAACTCCCCGGTGTTTTTGGCCCCATTGCCGAACTGATTGACGCGAATGACGAATATGCCCCGCTTGTCGAATCGATCTTAAAAGATTCGCTTAATTTTATTATTGTGGAAAATGCCGCTGTTGCCCAAAAGCTAATCCAAAAAGTTAAAGGTGAAAACCAGGGCCGGCTTACCTGTGTGCCTTTAAACCGTGTTGCCAAAATTGATGCACCCGGGCGTGATGCGAAAATGAATAACTTAACATTTTTAATTGACCATATCTCCGTCCCGGAAAAATTTAAACATCTTTTGGACATCCTGATCGGTGATGTGGTAGTTGGGAAATCCCTGGATGAGCTGATTGAAGTATCTGAAGGTTTCCCCGCTTTGCGATTTATTACGCCGGATGGTGAAACAGTTAATTTTAACCGCGAAATTAGTGGTGGCACGCCCGGTAAAAAAGAATCGACCATAGTGGGCAGAAAAAATAAGTTAAACGAATTAGAAGTTTTAAGAGAAAACCAGGAGCGTGAAATCGAGCAATTAAAAGAAGCTTCGCAAAAACTTGAGGCCGAGCTGGAACAGATACGGGCAAGCGAAAAAGAAAAACGCGAGCTGCTCGATTTAAAACAACGCGCCTTTTATGAGGCCGATAATAAATTAAAACAGCTTAATTATCAGCTTGGCACCAAACAAAAACAACTTGAAGCCGCCGATATTCAAACGACCCAATTGAACAATCAGATTGAACAGTTGAAAAAAGAGACTGCTGCTATTTCATCCGAGCTGGAGGGAAAACAAGAAGAGCTTAATAAGTTGGAGCGTGAAACCATCGTGCGCACTAATGAATTTGAAACAAAGAATGAGGCTTTTCAATTACTTTTAGATGAATACCAGGAAATACAGTTAAAACACAGTAACTCGCAAAACCGCCTTGTAAACCGTGAAAATGATTTAAAACGGATTGCCGACACGGTGAGAGAACTGGAAACAAGCATTGCCCGCCGCAAGGAAGAAATTGAAAACATTAATAATCTTTTGGTACAGTTTGATAAGGAAATTGTGGAGCGCAAAGTAAAGCGTGAACAATTATGGCAACATCGTGATGAATTGGACAAAAAAAAGCAGGCCATCGAAAGTGAATTTCAGGAGTTGAAAGACAAGCGTCATCAATTGGAAACTGAGATACGTGAATTTCGCCGTAAACATGATAATTCACTGGAAAAATCCAAAAAGCTTGAGATACAGATCAGCGAGTATAAATATCAATCCGAAGCCGTGCGCAACTACGCCTCCAAAGAATACTCCACCGATGTAGATGCCCACCTGCCTAATGAAAACCTGAACGAGGAGGAAACCGAAGAGCTGATCGAGTCGTTGCGCAACCGTATCAAGCACCTCGGGCCGGTTAACCCCCTTGCTGTTACCGAACATGAAAAAGAAAGTGAACGGTTGGAGTTTTTAACAAGTCAGCGTGACGATCTCTTAAAAGCGGAACAATCCTTGTTAGAAACCATCGATAAAATTAATAAAACGGCGCGGACACAATTTGAAGAGACCTTTACTGCCATCAAGGACAATTTTGAAAAAGTATTCAAATCATTTTTTCCGAATGGCAGCGGTACCCTTATGCTGGATGAACACGATGATCCCCTTGAGGCAGACATTGATATTGAAGTAACTACAAAGGGGCGCGGCCTGCAGACTTTATCACTTCTCTCAGGTGGGGAAAAAACGCTTACGGCGATCTCGTTATTATTTTCAATTTACCTTGTTAAGCCAAGCCCGTTTTGTATTCTGGACGAGGTGGATGCGCCGCTTGATGATGTTAATATTGGCCGCTTTACCGAGGCATTAAAGAGTTTTTCCAATAATACACAGTTCTTGGTCGTAACTCATAATAAACGCACCATGGAGGCCGCACAGACTATGTATGGCGTTACAATGGAAGAAGAAGGTGTCTCTAAATTGGTTTCAGTTCAATTTAATTAGTGCCTGTCTGTCTTGTCCTGATTATATTTACAGAATTTAGTAAACTTGTAAATATAAAACAAAGGAGCCCCCATGTCAGCACAAGCGATAAGCTATCGGTATAGCGAAGCCTTCAAGCAGAAAGTAATAGGTGAAATAGAAAGCGGT
>JAJRVW010000193.1 GCA_024277115.1 Calditrichota bacterium | reverse complement strand
ATTTATAATGAAGCTCCCAAAATCGTATTACAACATCATATCTTTTGTAGGAACAATCATAGCCGGCATGAGCCTGTTCATGATTATTTTATTTAGTATCGTAGGCTATTTTTACCAGGATACGAGTTCTTATTTAGGTCTGTTTATTTTTATCATTATCCCGGGTTTTTTAATCATAGGACTCATTATTATACCAATTGGTATGATGATCGAGGTTAAAAGAAGGAAAAAACGAGAGCTTGAATACATAAAAAAAGGCTGGCCGGTAATTGATTTAAATGTATCGAGATACCGGAATGCCATTCTTATTTTTAGCGTTGGTACAATTGTTTTATTTATTCTTTCTTCCATAGGAAGTTACGAAGCATTTCATTACACAGAATCAGTTGAATTTTGCGGCACACTATGCCATGATGTAATGGAACCGGAATATGTTGCCTATCAAAATTCTCCTCACGCAAGAGTAGCATGTGTGGAATGCCATGTCGGAAATGGCGCCGATTGGTATATGAGATCTAAATTATCGGGATTGAGGCAGGTTTATGCTGTATTAACTGATGATTTTGAAAGACCCATCGGTACTCCAATTCATGATTTGAGACCAGCGCGAGAAACCTGCGAAGAATGTCATTGGCCTGAGAAATTTTACGCGAGAAATTTACGTCAAACTAAGCATTTTCTTACAGACAGTTTGAATACCCAATGGGATATCAGTCTTCAAATGAAGATAGGTCCGGAACAGAGCGCATTGGGGCTTTCTGAAGGAATTCACTGGCACATCAATCCAAAAGTAAAAATAGATTTTATTCCAAAAAGAGAAAATAGAAAAGATATTCCATGGGTAAAATATACAAACCTTGAAACTGGTGAAGTCACCATTTATGAAGATGAAGAGAACGCGCTCAGTGAAAAGAAGATGGCTGCAGCAGTGGAAAGAAATATGGATTGTATGGATTGTCATAACAGGCCTTCACATCACTACTATACTCCACAGGAATTCATTGATCAGGCACTTATTTCAGGTGAAATCCCTAAAGACCTTCCATTTATAAAAAAGGTAGCCATGGATCTTTTTATTGATCCTTATGACACCAAGGATACTGCCATATATACGATTAAAACTTATACTAAGGAATTTTATGCTGAGAATATGCCTGAAATTTCCAGGACAAGAGCAGCGGATATCGATAAAGCCATTGAAGGGATAACAGAAAAATTTTCAGAAAACATTTTCCCTGAAATGATGGTGAGCTGGGATGAATACGATAGTCATATCGGGCATAAAACATATAATGGTTGTTTCAGGTGCCATGATGATAATCACAAAAGCGAGGATGGTAAAGTGATTTCTAAAGATTGCAACATTTGCCATACGATAGTTCTTCAGGGAAAACCGGGAGAAGAACAATTCACATCGGTGGCAGATGCATTGGATTTTGTACATCCCAAGGAACTTGAAGAAGGATGGGAGGAAGATTTATGCACAGAATGCCATAGATATCTGTACTAAGTAATCTCCGGCATTGATTTGATAGCCTGATTAACCTTTTGAAAAGATGGAAAATAAAGAAAAGAAACAAACACGAAGAAAATTCTTTTTTAAGACAGCCACAGCCGCAATTGGAGCAATCAGTACGGCGGGAATTGTTACCCAATCCTGTAAAAAAAAGGTAGAAGAAGGGGAAACAGTATCGCTATTATCACCGGACGGTACATTGGTTGAAGTGGATAAAGCCAATATTTCGATGGCGAAAATGCCTGCTCAGGGTAAAGAAGCAAGGGCGGGAATACCAAATAAAAAATTTGTGATGGTTATTGATCTTGCGCGATGCAGAAACGCGCGTAAATGTGTAACTAACTGTCAAAAGATGCACGATCTTGAACCTGGAGATGAGTGGATAAAGGTATTTTTAATGCAGGACAGTAATGATACTGCACCCTATTGGTTTCCCAAACCATGCTTTCACTGTAATCAACCACCTTGTGTAAAGGTTTGCCCGGTTGGCGCCACATATAAACGGACAGATGGTCTTGTGTTGGTGGATAATGAAAGGTGCATAGGTTGTAAATTCTGTATGACGGCGTGCCCTTATTCATCCAGGGTGTTTCAATGGAAAGACCCTGTACATGAGAACCAGGCTGACCACGATTACTCACCGGAAACCAGCGTTCCACATAAGGTCGGTACAGTAGGGAAATGTGATTTTTGTCCGGATATGGCTCGAATGGGTAAGCTGCCAACATGCGTAACTGGTTGCCCGAATGGTGTAATCTTTTTTGGTGATAAAAATGAAGATATTGTCACTAATGGAACAGAATCGTTCCGCTTTAGTGAATTAGTGTATGAACGGGCAGGATATCATTTTATGGCTGAGTTAGGCACAGAACCAAATGTCTATTACCTACCACCGGTTGATCGCCTGTTCGATTACAAAACGGGTTTTAAAACTTTGACTAATGAACAAAAAGAGTTTTATAAAAAATCAATAGTTAAAAAGCACTAACTTAATTATGGATCTCGATCAGAAATCTACCAGAACATTGAACTATTTTGTCCCTCAAATGGTGACAATAAGCAAGTCCGGCATTTTGCAGCTTTCAATTTTAATTCTATTTATAATGGGCGGATTTTATGCCCTTTATATCCAGATTGTCGATGGACACATTGTTACGGGTATGCGTGATAATGTGGTATGGGGATTATACATTGCTAATTTTATATTCTTCATAGGCATTAGCTACGCCGGAGCACTTATTTCCGGCATTCTTCATCTACTTAGAGTAGAATGGCGGCATCCTATTATCCGTATTGCTGAGATTATTACTATTATTTCTACCATAATCGGACCCGCCTATATTCTATTGTGTATGGGTCGTCTGGACAGATTGCATCATTTAGTCCTATACGGCAGAATTCAATCTCCAATTATATGGGATGTGCTGGCTATAAGCACCTACCTTATAGGCAGTATTATATTTCTTTATCTGGCAACAATTCGTGATTTGGCAGCTTTAAGGGATTATCCTTTCAAAAGCAAGTGGAGACATACCTTATATAAATTTTTTGCGGTCAACTTCAATGGAAACTCTAAGCAGAACCGTTACCTGGAGCGTGGTCTGAATATAATGTCCGCTATTATTATCCCACTGGCTGTACTTGTTCATTCCGTTTTAGCCTGGATATTTGGTATGACTCTTCGTCCTGGATGGCATAGTACAATTTTCGCTCCTTATTTTGTGGTTGCTGCTGTTTTTTCAGGTACTGGCGTTCTAATTATAGCCTTATGGGTATTCCGAAAATATTATCATTTAGAATCCTATATAACTAAAATTCATTTCAATTATCTGGGTATCATTTTAATGATTTTAGGAGCATTATACGCTTATTTCACTTTTAGCGAATACCTAACCAGTTGGTATGGCTCCGAAACCTGGGAGATGGAAGTGTTGTATAAATTATTTGACCCTCATGAGTATTGGTGGTGGTTCTTCTTTGCAGCAATTGTTGGTGTTGTGGTGCCAATACTGGTTATTCTAATTCCACAATTTAGATCCATTAACAGCATTACCGCAGTCTCGGTAATTGCAGTCTTTGCCCTTTGGGTTAAAAGGTATCTCATTATTATCCCAACTCTGGAAACTCCCCTTTTGCCCTTACAAGACATGAGGCCGGAATATATTCACTATACCCCAACGGCCATTGAGTGGCTGCTGACTTTTGCCGGTGTTGCGATGTTTTGCTTTTTATTTTTCTTGTTTTCTAAGTTTCTTCCCATTGTTTCGGTGGTTAAGGGTGAAGAGGGGACAAACTATGCTGAATTAAGAAAAACCGTAATGCAACGGATAATAAAAAGAACTTAAAGGAAGAAAAGTGGAAAGCGACTAAAACGATACAACAAAGAAATAGAGGCCTTATGAAAAGCGTGATTAAACATATTTTAATAATAAGCCTGGTTGCAACGATTACTACAGACAATATTTTTGCCCAAAAAAAGAAGACAGCCAGAGTCCAGGTTGGATATTTTAAGAATTATGACAAAGCAGAACACCTTGTTGCCACACTAATAGTTAAAGAAAAAAGGTATGTACCTCTAAGTAACGGAGTTATCCACTTTTATAGCGTCAGCGATACTTCACGTGTGCTACTTAGTAAAATCCACACAGATAATGATGGGAAAGCTGTATTTATTATTAATGATGATAACCCAAAAATAATCAAAGGCCCTTCAGGAGTTTTTACTTTTGAAGTTGAGTATGAAGGGAACTCTTCTGTCAATGCTGCTAAGCGAAAAATAGCTATAAAACGGGGCGATTTAGAAGTTTCCTTTTTCCAAAAAGATAGCACTAAATCTATTGAAGTTAGTGCAACAGAAATTGGTTTAAATGATCAAATTATTCCTATTGAGGGGGTTAATATTCTTTTGTATGTACAAGGCACTTTTAGCTTACTGAATTTCGGTAAAGAAAAAACTGACGAAAATGGTATTATACACATAGACTTTCCTACTGATATGCCTGGAGATACAACCGGTGTATTAACCATTGTTGCAAAAATCGATGATAATAAAACGTTTGGTACAATTGAATCCAGGGGGGAAATGAACTGGGGCATACCCATCGAACCGGTTAAAGAAAAACAGCGTGGCCTCGGTGATACCGATGCTCCGTTGTGGATGGTTTACACTTTAATTATACTGTTATCCGCCGTATGGTTCCATTACTTATATGTTATTTTTCTGATAGTCAAAATAAAACTTGTGAATGGAAGCATATAATTTATTGATTGTCGTGCATGAGAAAATATAAATATGATCAGATATTAACTGGATTGATTATGAAAAATAAGGCAGCAGATCACCGGAGAAAATTTTTAAAATCAAGTATTTACGCCGGAGTCTCTGCAATTGCCGGCACGTCTCTTATTCAAGGATGTAATACCGGAGCATCGAATGCAGGGGAGAAGGTAAAACTCCTCACAACCGACGGAACACTCGTTGAAGTGAACCAATCAAATTTGACAAAAATGTCACATCAACCGGTTTCACCGGATGAGGCCCGAAAAGGGATACCGGGAAGGCATTTTGTCATGGTCGTAGATTTGTCGCGTTGCAGGAATGCCAGGAAATGTATAAAGGCATGTGATCATCATCATCAACTCACACCCGATCGTCCATTTATAAAAGTATTGCGAATGCAAGACAATAAGGCGTCTTCTCCTTACTGGATGCCAAAAAAGTGTTTCCACTGTGACAATCCACCCTGTGTTAAGGTGTGTCCTGTAGGAGCCACATATAAAAGATCTGACGCACTTGTGCTCATCGATAATAAACGTTGCATCGGTTGCCGGTTTTGTATGGCAGCTTGTCCGTATTCTGCCCGTGTTTTTAATTGGGGAAAACCTAAACCTCAAAAAACAGACCATTCATACTCTCCTGAAACAAGTGTCCCAAGTCAAATTGGGACAGTTGAAAAATGTGACTTTTGCCCAGACATGTTGCGTCAGGATAAAGTACCTCACTGTATCACCGCCTGCCCCAACGGGGCACTATATTTTGGAGACCAGATTGCTGATTCGGTGACTAATGGCAGTGAAACGGTAAGGTTGAGCACCCTGCTTCGGGACAAAGCGGCTTATCGGTATCACGAAGAATTAGGTACTGAACCAAATGTTTACTACTTGCCGCCTTCCGACAGGTTATTCCCATTTAAAGAAGCGCCAGAAGGACAACCAAGCTAAAGAATAACGTTATGGTAAAAGAAAAACTTTTTCTAAATGACCAATTCAACCAAAAGGTTGAAAAGGACTTGCTTGCCCATTTGTTGCCCCACAAAAAGGTTGGAAATATTTTTATATTCATATTGCTTGCCATCATACTTGTAGGGATATACGCTTATTATCGGCAGTTAAGATATGGCTTGATTGTCACCTCAATGCGAGATTATACTTCCTGGGGCGTGTACATTTCAAATTTTGTATTTTTAGTGGCTATAAGCCTGGTTGGTTCTCTGTTCAGTTCAATTCTCAAATTGTCGAAGGCAACCTGGTCAACACCACTAACCCGTATTTCTGAGATTATCGCTATAGCGGCAATTATTTGTGCCAGTGTCATCATTATTGTTGATATGGGCAGACCCGACCGCTTCATCAATGTATTAATTCATGGACGGATTCAATCTCCAATTATCTGGGACGTGATAATTATTACGACTTATTTAACTATCAGCGTATTATTGCTGTACATATCACTTATCCCTGATCTGGCTATTTGCCGGGATAAATTAACAGACGCCCCACGTTGGAAAAAATGGTTCTATAAAGTTTTTTCTATTAATTGGCACGGAACACCGGAGCAAAATAATATACTACACAAAGTATCATTTATGTTGTCAGTAATGGTAATACCAGTTGCCTTTGCCATACATACGGTAACGTCCTGGTTGTTCTCGACTACCTGGCGTCCCGGTTGGGATAGTACAAATCTGGGGCCCTATTTTGTGTCAGGGGCATTAATGGCAGGCGCTGCTGTGATTATAGGGGCAATGTATTTTATCCGCAATGCTTTAAATCTAAAAGATTACCTTACTGACAAACTTTTTGATCATATGGGTAAACTGCTGGTGCTGTTGTCATTAGTTTATCTTTATTTTAATATCAATGAGTATCTAGGGCCGGCATTTAAAATGGTTGGCGTGGAAGGAGAACACATTATCGAACTATTTTTTGGTAAGTATGCCAGTATGTATTGGCTGGTGCAGGTATTCGGGTTAGTTCTGCCAATTGTGGTTTTGGTTTTTGCCTGGGGAAGAAAACCATTGCCCATGTTGATTATATCCATTTTAGTGCTATTGGGAGCGTGGTTTAAACGCTTTTTAATCGTTATTCCATCACTACAGCATCCGTATTTACCTATTCAGGATGTTGATGAGTCTTACCGGCACTATATCCCGAGTTGGGAAGAGTGGGCAATTACTTTTGCTTCATTTGCCGGATGTTTATTAATAATCACATTTCTAGTAAAATTACTACCAGTAATTCCAATATGGGAAACGAAAAAAGAAGAAGGGGGAGAACCTAAACAACTGGAGGTATGAGAGCGATAATAGTTACATTAATAGGTCTAATCTTATCAGGGTTTAGTATTTTATTTGATCCTTCGGGTGAGGATAAGGCGCCTGTGCGTGTTTATCTCGAATCTTTTAGGAATGCTGAAATGCATCAACTTTCCGTAAGGGTATTGTCCAAAACAGAAAAACGATATCTACCGGCAGCGGGTGTAGAAGTTTTTTTATACTCATCAGAAATAATAGATTCTAATTTGTTGGGCACAATAGTGACGGCCAGTAATGGACAAGGCACATACACCTTTTCTCCGGCTCAATTTGAATCAGCTGAAAAAACCAAGGTTGCTAAATATTTCGCTGTTATTCATGAAAATGAAAATCTTAAAGGTAAAGAAACCGCAATTTCCGTTGAAGATGTTAACCTTAGTGTCAAGTACATTATTGAGGATTCAATAAAGCAAATTTATGTTAACGTAACGGAAACAGATTCTACAGGGAATACCATTCCGCAAGAAGATGTCCAAATAAAATTTCTTGTTGAAAGACCATTGAGCCCTTTACCTGTTGGTGATGAATATAATACCACAGATGAAGAGGGAAATGTATCCATGGAATTTCCTGATGACTTGCCCGGAGATACCGAAGGAAACCTGAAAATACTCGTTCGGATTGTAGAAAATGAAAAATATGGATCGGTTGAGGTTTCGAAGATTATAAAATGGGGAATCCCCATATTTGTCAGCGATAAAACTATAGAAAGGTCTTTGTGGGCTTCCAGTGCAAATGCGCCCATTGCATTATTGATTTTTATTAATGCCCTGATTTTGGCCGTATGGGGAGTTATATTTTATATCGTTAATAAATTATTCCGAATCAGAAAAATTGGCATATAAATAATTGAAAAAAAATTACTGTATAGGTAATAAATCTTAATAATATTTTTTCACTAAATAATTTGAATTATGAAAGAAAGAAAAATTCTTAATGTTACGCTGTTCCTGATAGCGTTTGTGGCCTTTGCACTTTTTGCGTTTAAGCCTTTGATAAATTATCAGGATGATTGGGATGTTCCTGATAAGTATAAAAAAATGGAAAACCCGGTTACTGATGAAGATGAGGCCATGGAAATAGGCGCCGAATTGTATGCCAAGCATTGCAAATCCTGTCACGGGAAAACTGGATTAGGGGATGGACCAAAAGCCGCAGAACTTGACACACCGAGTGGTGATTTTACTACATCGGAATTTCAAGGGCAATCCGATGGTGAATTATTTTATAAAACTACAAACGGTCGTGATGACATGCCTTCATTCGAAAAAAAGATTAAGGATGAGGAGGAGCGCTGGATGGTCGTGACTTATTTACGATCATTGAAAGAGTAATAATTGGGGCAAATTTTATTGAGGCATATGATAAATCTATGATATGCCTCATTTTAACCTCCAACAATAAAACGGCGCATTTTGGTCATGGATAATGCTGAAATAAATTCAGGAAGACTCACTTTGATATCTTTAGTTTACATTTTTTGGCAGTTTATTTTAAGTGGTTTGGTCTGATGTTTACTAGTATTAACCTCAGTTCGGGATCTAAATATTTAAATATCAATAATATAGGTCGTCATTTCGGAATTTTTATCCTTGTTTTTTGTAAAGGATAAAAATATCCCTGCCTGCGGCAGGCAGGCGTAATCTCAAAATCAGATACCGGATAAAATCTGTCTTTATATAAAGCTAAGACAGATTTTTCCGGTATGACGATTTTGCTGGTTGTCGAACTCACGTTAGTATTATGGTACGGACCATATTGCCCTACTGGTCTGGTTTGAAGCTCCTTTCCGGACCATACTGCACAATATACGAGGTCCTGTTCGTACTAGCTTGCAGGACCAGACCACAGACTGTAACAGGTTAGGTTCTGACAATTGTAATGGTCCTAACCAAATAATCACTTAGATTCTGACCGCTTTCTCAATATGGTTCTGACCAATGTTACTTTATAGTTATCACCATATGGCTTGTGGTTTGAGTTATGATTTATTGAATAAATTTATTTGCTGGAATTATTTGGCCTGTTCAAATGAACAATCTTGTTAATGTCATTTCAACAATTAACAGACTAATTAACATTTTTTAACATTTCCGTTCATAGTTTGGCAATATAATTGCCCTAATAATATTTGGAATTCCTGTAGTATTTGCTTTGAAGCGATGAAATTTTTATTTCACCTTAAATTCTATAAAAATGGCTGTTAAATATCATGTAGTGCAGCGAAAAGATCCCAGGGATCCAAACCTGCCAGTTAAGTACTATGCAGAAATCACCGATCGATATGAGATCAATTACAATCAGTTATTGAAAGAGATTACCGACATTAGTACAGTAAGTATTGGAGATACTTACAACGTATTGCAAACATTGAGCTATCTTATAAAAAAACATATACAAGAAGGACGCTCATTAAATATTGGCGATTTGGGT
>JAJRVW010000013.1 GCA_024277115.1 Calditrichota bacterium | reverse complement strand
TTTTTAATCACCTTTTGCGTAAAAACATACATATTGTTTTTTGAATTTGCATCAGGCACTTCGGGCAACAGTTTTACTGTAAATTTTTGCAACCCCGTTTTCTCAGGTTTATAAATAAATGTTATTTCCTGTTCCGTATCATCACCCGAAAAATGAGCCCTTTTCTTCTTGATTAAACGACCGCCATTATAAAGTTGGAGACTTGCCCAGCCTGAAGGTATTTTTTTGCTAATTATATGGACATTTATTTTAGTGTCCTTTGCGCGATAAACTACCGGATTATAATCTACATTTATAATGGCCACATCTTGCGCAACCCGTGTGCTCCCAATCCCGATTGTAAAGATTTTTCCGGTTGGGCCCACTTTTGGAACTATCCCTTCAGTACGCACGCCATCACTTACAATAATTACCTGATCAAGGTTATTTTTCTGAATAAATTTTTCAAGATTGTTGAAATTGGTCAAGCCAAAGGGTTTGGAAAGCGAATCTTTTGGAGTGGTAAAAACAGCCTCGTTAAAATAAAAGGTTGGCATCTTTAAATTCTTTTTTAATGCCACTTCCCTGATTGTTGCAACGGTCTTGTCCGTGGCTTCTTGTCTGTTTTCTGACGTATTTTCTAACCCCATTGAGGCAGAATGATCAATAAACAGCGCCACCGTTTTTGGTTTCTGTTCAATAAAACGATAAAGAATATTGGGATTAAGGATTAAGATAATCACCAGAAAAAGTAAGAGTGACCTTAAAGAGGCCAGCAAAAGCCGAACTAAAAAACTGTTTTGCGGATTTGTGAAGCGATAAAACCAAAATCCACTCGCAGCCGATAGGCCAAAAATAAGAAGAAAAAAAATAAAGGGAATATTAAATTGTATTAGTTCGGGAAAGTATTCTGTCATAATTAATTTGCAGAGACCAGTTTTAGCGATGGAAAGGCATTTAATCCTTGTCCGGAGGCTTTGTTCCGTGCAAAATATTCCTGTGCCGTCCTGCCAATCATAGCCGCGTTGTCCGAACAAAATTCAAATTTTGGCTGATAATAATCTAAACCATTTTTTTGTGATTGCTCTGCCAACATACGCCGTACCAATACGTTGGCGGCAACACCACCTGCCACAGCCACGGCTTTTGCATTATATTTTTTTGCGGCGCGGATTGTTTTTGCAACCAAGACATCGATCGCGGCAAAACGAAAAGAGGCACAAATTGAAGCCATATTTTCGGATATAAAATCGGGTTCATGTTTGTTTTTATACGTTAACACCGCTGTTTTAAGGCCACTAAAACTAAAATCAAAATGCGTGTCTTTATAAAATGCTTTTGGAAAGCGGATAAATTTCTCATCGCCTTTTTCTGCAAGGGAATCGATTATCGGCCCACCGGGATAGCCCAGGCCCAGAATCTTTGCTGTCTTATCAAAAGCCTCACCAACGGCATCATCGCGTGTTGTACCGATAATTTCATAATCCAGGTGGCCTCGCATAACAACCAGCATTGTGTGCCCGCCGGAGACAATTAAAAACAAAACGGGAAATTGAATATTTTTTTGGGTGAGTAAATTCCCATAGATATGCCCTTCCATGTGATTAATCCCAATAAATGGCTTATTGCAGGACAATGCCAGCCCCTTGATAAAATTTAAACCGACCAATAAGGCGCCAACCAGTCCCGGGCCATTGGTTACGGCAAAACCATCAATCTGCGAAAGCGTAATTTGTGCCGTCTGCAAAGCTTGATTAACAACCGGAACCACCAATTGCAGATGGGCCCGCGAAGCCAGTTCCGGTACGACGCCACCAAATTGAGAGTGGACTATTTGAGAAGAAATGATATTTGATAAAACGTTGTTTCCCTCTATTACCGAGGCCGATGTTTCATCACAGGAGGTTTCGAGCGCTAAAATTTTCACGGTGATTCTTCTCTCCGGACAAGTTTTATATTAAAATATTGTGGGCTCGCCTCAACCCAAGCGACATCTTCGGGTGTTTTAATCTGCATCAGATAATTTTGCTTGCCTTCTTTATATTCTGCGGCATAATCAAACAGCACATCAATTTCGTTGATTGTAAGATTGGAAATGCGCGTTTCGCCTCCTTTTACCCGGAGCGAAATTGTGGCCGGTGCAGCTTCGGCGGTAAGGTTTTTGGGGACATTTATGATCTGAATGGGGATATTATAAACGGTCCGTTCAACCAGCTGTTCTATATTAAAATGTAATTTAACTTTCTCCGGCTGGAACGAAACGATCCCTTTTTGATGATTAATTAATTCAGACGAAACATCAAAAGGGAAACGCACATTATCATCTTTAATTTTTTGTGTTTCTGCAAACTGAAGCTTATCCAATATTTTTTTGGGCCCGCAACCAAAACAGAATCATGATCCGATGCATAATCCACAAGCAAATACCCGGGAACTGTTTTAATGTCACTGTTAATTTTTACCGGAACCATGCGTTCGCTATACGTGTCTAGTTCAATCGAGATTTTCTTCGGGGAAACGATATCCAGGATTTATATACCTAATTCCTCCGGAAAGTGAAACTGGTTTTTATAATCTTTTAGTTCCAGTACCTGGCTGGATGTTATCTCGGGAAAATCGATACCAATCTGACGGTCCAAAAAACTGAGGGCAAAGAGGGATCGGCCACTCCCCTTTATTTTTAATTTCACCCTTTTGGGCGGCAATTTTGCGAGCACAAGGTTTTCACCAAGCGCATCGATTGTGATTGGTACATAAATTACGTGGGTATATTCTTTATCGCTTGTAATTGTAAACCAAAGAAGCAATCCCAAAAATAACGATCCTGAAAGGGAACGATAATTGGTTTTTATGTACGAGATATATTTTTCCATATAATTTTTCTGTTACGGTGCTGATCGGGAAATGTATAAAATAATAGCTACGCCCGGAGTAGAATTTACCTGATTTTTATTTCGATATAATCTTTCTTCTTGTCAAATTGTAATAACTCGGCAGCATTGGCATTTACAGCAGCGATCTCTAAAAAATCCATACTATTCCATAATGCAAGGAATTCACCATCTGATTTTTCTGCATAAAATGAATTTAGCGCATTGGTGGAAAAATCCTTCACTTTCACAAAATCAATGGCATACTTATTCATTCGCTCCATGTCCCTCCGGGAAAATCCCGAGATAATATTACCAAACCGATCGATAGTTACCGCTTGAAGTTTTAGCATGCCGGCATCTTCTTTGGAATAAAACACTCTTGGAACCTCGGTCCGTTCATCAAGTCTTTTGCCGATTTTTTCACACGGTTCGCCTTGTAATAATTTTCCTGCAGCGGGCGCAAAAATATCGCGTCCATGAAATGTAGCACTTATTGAAGCACTATTTAATTTTTCTATATCAAGCTCGTATACCGTGTATGCTTCGCGATTAAAAATAAACTGGAACACACCATTATCCGGGCCAATAAAAAAATGCCGGGCCGTTCTTACCAATACTGGCCTGCGCAAACTTCCCACACCCGGGTCCACAACAACAATGTGGATTGTGTCTTTTGGAAATGAGGCATAATATGTGTGCAAGGTAAATGCCGCACCGGCAATATCAAACGGGTCGATCTCATGGCTTACATCGATAATATCTGCATCGGGATAATAGCTTTTCAGCACACCTTTAATGCTGCCAACATAACCGCTTTTTGTACCAAAATCGGTTAATAATGTTATAATATTATTTTTCATACTTGTCTCTCAGTTAAAAATTATCTTAAGACGATCATCCACATTTCAAATTCTGATTTATTCTTTTTGACACGTTGGACAAAAATGTGTGCCCCGGCCTGCAAATTTAATTTTTTCAATAATTGTGCCACATTCTTTACAGGGCAATCCACTTCGCCCATAAACATTAAAATATTTTTGATTCGTCACTTCGTTTCCGGCAACATCACGATAATCAGAAATTGTACTGCCCATATTCTTTATAGAGTTCAACAAAATCTGTTGCATATTTTTATGCAGGTTAAAAGCCTGTTTTTGGTAAATTTTATTTACAGGGACCCAAGGTAATATTTTTGTTATAAACAATGCCTCATCCGTATAAATATTGCCCATCCCCGAAATAAATTTTTGGGACATTAAGAAAGCTTTTACCGCCATGGAGCTTTTTTTTAGCAAGCTATAAAAATAACTTTTAGTAAACTTTTTATCCAGTGCATCTATACCAACATGGGCAATTTTTTGTACCGGGTTTTCCACATGTTCAATCCGTCCAAACTTTCGGACATCTTTAAACAGAAGTACGCTTTGATCTTTAAAATAAATCACAACCCGGATATAATCATCCAAATCAGCTTGTGAGCCTCGCTCAAAATAAAGCAACTGCCCCGTCATCCTTAAATGGACAATTAAAAATGTTTTAGATAATTCAAGAATTAAATATTTACCATGGCGCTGTATCGATCGCACTTTTTGGCTACTTAGTTCAACCCCTGTCTCATTCTGAAAAGACCTTCCCCAAAGCGCCTCGACGGCCACTATTTCTTTATCGATAATCAGTGCGCGTAATTCCCGCGCAACAGTCTCTACTTCAGGGAGTTCTGGCATTTGATGTAATTTCTTTAGATGGGAATTTACCTTTAATTGCGGGCTAATTTAACCAAATCAACGTAAAACGAAAAATTTTATTCTCTCGCGTAGCAAACTTATTTTATTGGATTTATGCTAATAATCGAGGGCAAAATTAATTAACCGTCGATTTATAATTTGTTTTCCTTGCCCGTTTATCTCATTAGCTTTTTGCATGTTATTTTCTTTTAGATAAATTTTTTCCAGTGTTGTGTAGGCTTCATATAAAAGTGTTTGTTTTTTTATGCTTAATTCAAGTTGGGTTATAGCGTCTTTAAAATTTTCCTGATAAAAATAATAAAGCCCTCTTAATGCATGGATGTCCGAAGCGTCTAAAACATCTTTTAAAAACCGGGTCGCAGAGGCATACGCTTCTTCAAGTTGATTTTCTTTTATGAGTGCTATAACAAAAATCATTGCTTCATTGCGGTTAAGGGGCGCCATTCTGCGGGCCTTTTCAAAATTTATAATCACTTCCTGAAACACATTTTTTTCAAAATTTATTTTACCGGACAAAATATAATAAAACCTGTCCGTTTTATTATTTAACTTTTTTACCTGACTCAGATATCCGCCTAAAGTGTTTTCTGCCAAGGTAAATTCCTTTTGCTGCAAATAACATTCGGCAAGATTTAACAGGATCGCCAATTGCTGTGGCCGTTGAGCGAAAGCCTTTTTATAATCCTGGATTGCTTTCGCATATTCTTTGAGCACAAAATAATTATGCGCGATTTTTAAATACGTTTCAGGCAAAAAGGAGCGCCGTTTTATTGCATTTTTATATTGAACGATTGCTTCTTTCAACATCTCCTGTTTAGTTAGGATATCGCCTTTTAACTCAAAATAACCCGCAATCCGGCTATTGGCCTGGATGGCCTTATTGATAAAGCTAAGTGCTTCCGGGTAGTTGCCTGCCTCAAGCTGTTCCACCGCACGCGAGAACATTTTAAACGCAACATTTGTTCCCTGTGGCTGAAGTGTGGGCTGACAAGAGAGTAAACAAAAGAGAAAAAGTAAGATTAGGGATTTTATAAACTTTGGCATAAATCAATTTATTTATAGAGTGATTGCTAACTACTAAACTACAAACAAATTAAACGCGATTCCTGAAAATATTTTTCAATTTTTTGTTCATCTATAAAATAAGCCGAGTTCGCTATAAGATTGATTTTTTTTATTTAAACCGTTAAAACGGTTTTTAAATTTCAAAACTGATATAACACCACAATTAATTGTGGTATTAGTACAAAACACATGAGATAGTTTACCGTTTTAACAGTTTTTGAGGCCTTAACTTTATGCAGAGTCTTTTTGTTTATTTGTTATGAGGTTTAGGCCGATTGCTAAGAATATGCGTTAAGTTTTGATAATATTTTTGGTGGGCTGCTTCCTGGGTAAACTCTTCATTTCGTTTGATGCACTTTTTAATATTTTTATCTAAAATTTGTAAAAACTCGAAGGAGCCTTCCTCACTCCATTGCTGAATTTTGGCATTAAAATAGGCATTGTTTTCGGAAGAGTAAATTTTGCTCATAATACGCGCTGCAACTGTTTGCATCAATAAATCGTCACAATCTTTGTATTTTTCAATATAAGGCATTACAAGTTGCGGATTTTTTTTTGCAATATTTTCCAACGATTGAAAAGAAAACTGCCTCAGGTTTGAATCAGGATCATTTAATAAAGAGTCTAATGCGCGCTCCCAACCTTCTTTGGGGCCAAAAGCGCCAATCATTTCCGCCAGAATGCTTTTATCCTGAATCGCCTTATGAAAATCTTTTTTGTAATAAGTGTCCACCGCCTCAGGTAATGACGCATAAAACTCAGGTGTTATTTCTTCGGGTGAGTCCAGGTTAAAATGCTTACAAAGGCGGATCAATAATTTAGATGCCGCTTGCACTTTTCCACTCTTTGGTCGGGTTGAGAGATAATAATCATGTAAGCTTTGTAAGTTCGGCATATCAATCCTTGATAAATTTCCTGATGGGAAGTTGTTTATTTTATTGCAGAAATATAACCCGTTGTGCGAATCAGAAAAAATAGAAATAAAATAATTCCAACTAATTTTTACAATAGGCCGCTCCGATGGAGCTTCTTGAAAACTATTGTGATTTTTATTCTACAAATAGAACGTCCTTACAGGACGAAATAAAAAATTCCGATAGGAATGGTCTATTTGTAGAAAAAATGAAATTCTATGTTAGTAAAAGTTCCATAGGAACGACCTGCTTTTAAAGTTTTACAGCTATTATCAACAAATATGCTATTCTAATTCGCACAACGGGTAAATATAACTATTTTTTACTTGAAAGAATGTTATCTAAAGCAAATTCATACGATTTTGAAAAAATAATATTTATAAAGAATAAAATCAGCACACTATTTTCAACAATCTTCTGCCAACTTACCTTTTCAATTCCCGCGATTGAAGCCCCACAACCACAATCAATCTCCAATCCTCGCAGCAAGGCGATTAGGACATTAAGTGTAAAAAGGATCAGCAGGGATGTGGCCAAAACCGCACTACTCCGAGTAAATAATCCTAAAATTAAAAAAAGACCACAAAAAAATTCTATCCAGGGAAAAAATATAGCTGGCAGCATACTCATACTATCGGGGATGATCTCATACGAACGGATAGCCTGGGCAAATTCGGTAGGATGCATAATTTTTGCCTGGGCCGTGTATATTAAAAAGCCACCTAGCAAAAGACGCAAAATTAGGATCAGGTATTTATTTTGTACGATATTTTTCATATTTCCTCTTTTTAAAAAGTAACAACCGGATATTTAGCTTTTTTCCACTCCACAATCCCGTCCTCAAAAAGGGCAACACGTTTATAGCCCAGTTTTTTAAGGGCATCGGCCAAACGGCGCGCCTGATTACAGCGTTTGCTGTAGCAATAAACCACAATTGCCTCATCAAAACCGATCCCGTCCATTAACTCTTCTTTATTCTTCGCGTTATATGGAACGTTATTTGCCCCGGGTAAATGGCCACGTGTAAATTGAGATTTGGGGCGGGCATCTATGACAAGCGCGGCCTTTTTCTCCACAATATTTTTAATCTCGTATAAAGAAATGATGGTATTATTGGTTATGGCCGGCGCCTGATAAATATACTCCACACCGCTTGCTGAAACGGAATTGAAAACCGTCCCGCTAATAATCGCCAGTAATAAGATGATGGCTATTTCTTTAAAACTAATTTTCATTTTTTTGTCCTGTTTATATTTTCGAGCGCCTTTTTAATTTGTGTTAAACCTTTTTTAAGTTGCTCCATGCCCGCTGCATAAGAAATCCGGATGTAATCTTCCGCCTCAAACCCTTTGCCCGGCACCACGGCTACATGGGCTTCTTTTAGCAGATAAAGTGTCATCTCGGTTGAGTTTGAAATTTTCTTTCCATCGGGGGCCGTACCGTAAAATGCATCAATTTTCGGAAAAATATAAAAGGCGCCTTCGGGTTTTGTTAAGGCGATCCCATTGATGGTTTTTAAAAAATCATACACAAAATTACGGCGCTCTTCAAACGCAGCGCGCATCGTTTCAACAACATTTTGCTCACCATTAAAGGCGGCAATCCCGGCATATTGCTAGATAGTCGAGACATTGGATGTGCTATGCCCCTGGATGGTATTACAGGCATTAATCACCTCTTTGGGGCCGGCGGCAAAACCCAGTCTCCAGCCCGTCATGGCATACGCTTTGGAGGCGCCCTGAAACAAAATCAGTTTATTATTTAAAAATTCACGGTAAACGGCCAGGCTGACATAATCAAAATTGTCATAAACCAGCTTGCCATAGATCTCATCGCTAAAAATATAAATACCGCTCTCTTTTAAGATTTTGGTTAACGCTTCAAGCTCATCTTTGCTATAAACCATGCCCGTTGGATTGCTGGGGTTACTAAAAAGGATCGCTTTGGTTTTAGGGGTAATCGCCGCCTTTAATTGCGTGGGCGTAATTTTAAAATCATTGGAAACATCTGTCTTAAGCCGCACAGGAACACCACCGGCAATATGGATCAATTCGATATATGTTGGCCAGCAAGGCGTAGGCACAAGCACCTCGTCATCATGGTTTATAATCGCGAGGATAATATTAAAAATGGCCTGCTTAGCGCCGTTGGTTACAATAATTTCATCAGGAGAAAAATGGGCATTGAAATCTTCTTTTATCCGCGATGAAATGGCTTCCCGCAATTCTGTGATACCACGGGTCAGCGTATATTGGGTTTTATTTTCATCAATGGCTTTTTTTGCAGCCGCTTTTAGAAAATCCGGTGAGTTAAAATCCGGTTCGCCCACACTTAAATTTATAATATCCACACCTTGCCGTTTGAGCAAGATGGTCTCTGCCGCAATTTTCATCGTGGCGGATTCCGTTACCCGTTTCATCCGATCAGATAGCATAATTTCCTTATTTTCTTTGTGCACCAAGTTATTGTGAGAATGTGTAATTTAAGAATTGGGGAATTTACTGCAAACAAATTTGGCACTTATTTACGGATTTTTTATCAGGGCCAAAGGGTTTTACAAATAAGTGGCAAAAAAATTTGAGAAGAGTTGTTTTCCCGCTTTGGTAAGAATCGATTCCGGATGAAATTGCACGCCTTCGATAGGAAATTTTTTATGCCGAACCGCCATTACAACGCCGTCTTTTGTTTCTGCCGTAATTTCAAGATCATCCGTAATTGAATTGCGTTGGATGATGAGGGAATGGTAGCGGGTAGCCGTAAAAGGATTTTTTAAGCCATTAAAAATGGTATTGTTATCATGAAAAATATCCGATGTTTTACCGTGCATTAATTGCGGCGCCCGGATCACTTTAGCCCCAAAAACTTCCCCAATAGCCTGATGCCCCAAACAAACACCAAAGATGGGAATCGACCCTTTTAATGCCCTTATAGCCTCGATTGTTAAACCGGCATTCTTAGGAATACCCGGTCCCGGCGAGATAATCAATGCCTTGTAGCCAGCATCTTTGATTTGTTCAACGCTGATCTTGTCATTGCGGACCACATCAAATTTTAATTCCAGTTGTCCCAATATTTGGGCAATATTATAAGTAAAGGAATCGTAATTATCTAAAAGTAAAACCATTTTACCGACTATTATTTATTGAATATTGATTATTATTTTTTTGACGCTGGAAACCCGATATGAAATAAAGCACCAGCCTTTTCACCCAACGCTTTAATCTTTTTTCTTTTTTCTTTCTTCTTTTTTTTTCTTGGTTATTGGTTCTTACAGCTCCACTCAACGGCTGTTTTTAATGCCTGCGATTTATTCATTGTTTCCTCAAATTCCTTTTCCGGATCTGAATCGGCAACGATACCTGCGCCTGCCTGAATTGTTAGCCGTTCTTTATTAAGTACAATCGTACGGATGGCAATACACCAATCCATATTACCGCTAAAATCAAAATAGCCGATGGCGCCACCATAAACCGAACGCTCAGTCGGCTCCAGTTCGTCAATAATTTCCATGGCGCGTATTTTAGGCGCACCGGATAATGTACCCGCCGGGAATGCCGCATAAAGTACCTCGATCGGATTTTTGGATTTATCCAGTTCGCCAAGTACATCCGACACAATGTGCATCACGTGGGAATAGCGTTCCACACGCATCATGTGCGATACATGCACCGAGCCGAAAGTGCACACCTTACCGATATCGTTTCGCCCTAAGTCCACAAGCATTAAATGCTCGGCCAGTTCTTTTTTATCGGCCAGTAAATCCTGTTCAAGCGCATCGTCTTCATCAGAATTTTTTCCCCGTGGCCGTGTACCCGCGATTGGCCGTGTGTAGACATGGTTATCATCAATACGCACCAATAACTCCGGCGAGGAACCGATAATTTTCAGGTCGTCAAAATCTATAAAATAGAGGTACGGCGATGGATTGATTATCCGCAGGACACGGTATAGGCGAAAGGGTTCGCCATCATATTTCGTCTCGAACCGTTGCGATAATACCACCTGAAAAATATCACCGGCCGAAATATATTCTTTCGCCTTCTCTACATTCTTCTCAAACTTTTCTTTAGATAGATTGGATTGCCAGGTCGTTTCTTTTTTTTCCGGCGAGAATGAAGTTGGATTTTTTTGAAAGGAAATTTGGGTGATCTTTTTTAATTCCGCCTTAGCTTTTTTAAAAATGCTTTCAATATTGTCCCCTTTTTTTACAAACGAGGCATGCACATACATCAACGATTTGCGCACATTATCAAAAATTATCAGATTATTATAAAAGCCTAAAATGCCTGTTGGGATGGCCTGATCTTTTGTTACATCAAAAGGAATTTTTTCCACCAGACGGATTGAATCGTAACCCAGGTAACCTACCGCGCCGGAAATTAAACGAGGCACATTGGGTGGATTAATTATCGAAACGGCACCTAAAAGTTCATTTAATGCTTCAAGCGGATGCGTAGATTTAATCCTGGATTTTAACCAGGCAAATGCATCATCCTCAATCTCTATATTAAAATCAGCGCCATTAATTTTAAACATAAGAAACGGATTAAAACCAATGAAACTATAGCGGCCATTCTGCGCCTCGCCCTCCGCGCTTTCAAAAATGAAAGGGTTTTTAAAGGACGTGTTGTCACTGATCGCCGAAAAAACAGAAACCGGCGTGTCCATATCGGCAAGATGTTCTTCAATAACCGGCACAAACGCACCTTTGTGATTGATTTTATCCCTATTGGCAGCGATCAGTTCTTGAAAAGATTTTAATGTGCTGGAGTTTAACATTTAGTATTGTGAAATTTTAAAGTTTTAAGTTTTCTGTTAGCGTGTCTCTTTCCGCAAACGGCTAATCCACTGACGGGAGGAGCATTGTAAACTGCCAGTTAAACACTTCTTATTTATAGAATGAGATTCTTCCACCGCCATTTACGGGCAGGCTTTAAAGAACAACTCAGAATGACAGACTTTGACAATTTTAGGGACAAACACGAACAATCAAACACAAGTTTTGTTTTTTTATTCATAGCGCTCTACGTACCTCGCCAAACGCCCCACGCTTTTCTACGATGCTTTTTTTATTATCCGAACCCGTTCGATGCGCCGCCGATAAACACGCTCCACGATAAATTCATAGCCGCCCCAGGAAATACTACTTTTTGTTTTAGGGACAGAACCAAATTGCCCAAGCAGAAATCCGGCCAGCGTATCGATACCCTCTTCTTCCGGCAGGTTAAAACCATGGTCTTCGTTTAAATCATCGATCAACATGGCGCCGTTTACTAAATAGGTATTCTCATCGATGGCATTTAATTGGGGTGCTTCCTCGTCGTATTCATCCTGAATTTCACCCACAATTTCCTCGATCACATCTTCCAGGGTCACAATCCCAGCCGTACCGCCATATTCATCCACTACTATGGCCATGTGGATATTTTCCGCGCGAAACTCACGCAACAGCTCATTTACTTTTTTCTGCTCCGGCACAAAATAAGGATCGTTGACCAATTTCATTATGTCAAAATCCGCATAACTTCGCTTTTTGATCAGCGGCAACAAATCTTTTATATGCAGGATGCCCACAATATTATCAACCGATTCTTTGTAAACCGGGATGCGGCTGTGGTTTTTATCTTTATTAACTTTTAAAAGTTGTGTGATGGATGTGTCGTCTTCCACCGCGATCATATCCGTACGCGGCACCATAATTTCGCGGGCAACCGTTTCACCCATCTCAAAAATACTGTGGATCATCTCGCGCTCGTCTTTTTTTAATGCGGCGCCCTCTTCGCTAATATCCACGATGTGGCGTAATTCGTCTTCGGAAAGCTCTGTTTTATCCTTGTTAAGCCCAAAGGAAGATGAGAGGCGGTTCGAGATTTTTTGTAAGATTATTACGAAGGGGCTGGCCATAAAATAAAAAGCCAGAAAGGGATAGATCGCTGCTTTGGCAAATAATTTTGGATTTTTACTTCCAAGGTATTTTGAAAAAATTTCACTTACCGGGAGATAGATAATCAGGAAAAAAAAGACACTGCTTATAGTTACTGTCAGGCTAAAAATATTGCCTGTTTTAAACCAGCCATCAATTAGCAGCAAAGCGCCTACCAGTGCAAAAGAAGCGCTTAAACTATTACCGGTGATAATTGTTAACAACACGCGGCGCTCGTTTTGGACAAGTTTATAAATTTGGTTTTCGGAAAAGTTTTCACTTTCGGAAAAATCTGTAAGAGTGGAAGTGTTAAGTGAAAAAAGGGCTGTTTTTAATCCAAGGAAAAAAGTGGACAACAATATAAAAAACAGAAAAAACAAAATATGTAGTACGGATGACGGGTCCAAAGTTTTGGAATCCCTCCAAAATAAATGAGACAAATAATTTAAGTGTGGGAATTTATAGGGTTTATGCAAGAATTACAAGAGAAGTTGCCGATATTTTTTTCGATTATAATTATCGGATTTGGACTGTACATGAATTGCCGTTCATTCTGAATCGCCCGATTCAGATTACAATTAAATTTAAACTGTGTTTCGAATTGCGCCAATTTAACCGTGTTATAAACAAGGAAACTTAGTTTCCCAGCAATAGCATTCTCAAACAGAGTTTGAGAACGAGTTATGGTACTTTGACTGGACAGACGTTCCAGGTTTAAAAAACCTGGAACGTCAAGAAAGCATCCGTCCTCGTTCTGAATCTCCGGATTCAGAATGCAATTGAATGGAAACTGTGTTTCAGCTATTTAAGCTTTAGTTTTTTGTACCATGAATAAACAAACCTAATTGTCCTGCTAAATATCCAACAACGTAAACATTTCCATCTATATAGCTCACACCAGTGTTGTTACCTGAAAAGTTCAAGGTTGAGTATTCCTTAATACTAGTACCATTAAAATGTGCAACCTTATTGAAGGCCCCAACAATAAATACATCATTTAGCCTTTTACCGGCCATACTTGTCACAAACAATGATGAAGTGAACAACTCTTTAAACTCTGTAACATCTTTTGTATTTAGGCAATATCCCCTAATCGTTTGTGGATACCAGGCCGCCACTAAAAGCTGTTTGGGGCTTGGTGCAAAAATTGCCCCCGGATGTATATAATTGTCTGGCAAGACCGGCGCGTTCTCGTCCCAAACCTTTTCCCACTTTGTACCATCATAATGTATTAGGATCAACTCACCTGCCGCCCAAACATGTGTTATTCCTGTTTCAGGGTCAACATATCCGGTTACATCATGAAGGTGCCTGTCCGTTCCACTTTCCATTAGGGTAAAGGCGTTGCCGTCGTAATGGGTAATGGAGCCATTGTTCCCTACGATATAAAAATCATTTGATGAGACACCCCAAGCGGCTTTTGCACCACCTTTCTGCTGTGGTATATAAGCGCTTTGCCATTCCGTTCCGTTCCAATGCACATAGGACCCTGCCCCTGAAAAAAACCAAATATCTTCTGTCGAAAAGGCCAAGCCAACTCTTAAATCCTGAATAGTTGGGTTGCCATCATAAGAATTAATAAGTAACTGGTAGTATTCATAGTCATTACCATTCCACTTAACGGCATTATGACGTCCATACCATACAGAATCGTATTGCTCTTCAAGTTCAATTTCTCCCACAGCCCACACGTTGTTAGGGTCAATAGCCACGACATCATAGAGCGCACTCGGGAATAGCCCCAGTGTATCCACCTGCCAGCTAAAATCATGGCTGGTACTGTCGGTAATTTCACACAGCTTTTCTTCCGGTGGCGGTGGTTTAACGCCATTCTCGCTGCAAGAGTTTATAATTACAAATGATAAATTAAGAAAGATAAATATGAACAGCTGTTTCATTATTGGCCTATGTTTATTCCGTTTCCAAACCTCTGGCTTTGGAATGTAATTTAAACTTTGTTTCAGATAATGCCAATTTAGAATGTGGTAAACAAGGAAACTTAGTTTCCCCGCATGGGCGTTCTCAAACAGAGTTTGAGAACGAGAGCGAGAAACAAGGTTCAATATTTTAAATTCATGGAGAATCTAAATATCTCGTTCTGAATCTCCGGATTCAGAATGCAATTGAACGGAAACTGTGGTTTAGCTATTTATGCAATGTTTGAGAACAGCCTTGTAAGTTTGTCTTCCACTTCTTTCATTTTAACACGGTCAGCTTCATCAATATCATCATATCCGGCCAGGTGAAGCAGGCCATGGATTATAAGGCGTGTAATTTCTTCCCGGTAGGAAACATTAAATTGTTTTGCCTGCGCCTGCGCCCGATCGGTGCTCATGTAAATTTCCCCTTCAATTTCTTCATCGCCTAAATCAAACGTGATGACATCGGTTGGGGTTGGATCGTTTAAATATTGGCCATGCATCCCGGCGAGGGTTTTGTCATCCACAAAAATAAAATGGCAGGATTTTGCTTTCAGCCCTATTTCATTGCACGTATTTTGGACGATGTTTTCTATTTGATCTTCGGAAAGGTTAAAGGCAGGGTCGATTTGAAATATTTCAATTTCCATTTGTCTCATTTTTTATATCAATTGCAATTTCCATACACCGATGGCAGGTTAATTGCGGATAGGCTGTTCCTCAGCATAACAGGTTTTACAATCAAGTATATCAAGAAGAAATTCTAAGATTGGGTTTTCTTTTTTAATTTTTCAGAATTTACCGTCTCGGTTAGGCTTGTCTTCTCCGCCTTTTGTTTTTTCTGCTTACTGTTCTTCTTTACAATATCCTTACTTTCAGGATACTCCACCCGATGCTGGAACACACCGTACAAAATCGGCATAAAGGCATTTACAATCTGCTTTAGCTCCTTAAATGTCAGGTCACACTCATCCAATTCGCCATCCTGGTATTTTTGTTTGGCAAGCCCTTCCACAAAAGCGCGAATCTTTGACGGTGTCGGATTTTTCAAGGAACGGGTTGCCGCTTCAACCGTGTCGGCAATCATCACAATGGCCGTGGCCTTACTTTGCGGCTTTGGCCCGGGATAACGAAAATCATCTTCGTTGACAGCTTCTTTATTCCCGGCAACAGCAATGGCCTTGTTATAGAAAAAGTACATCAGGCTTGTGCCATGGTGCTCGGCAATAAAATCGGATATGCGTTGCGGCAGTTTATATTTTGTAGCCATCTCAAGACCGGTTTTTACGTGCGCTTCCAGGATAAGTGCGCTCATATTGGCCTTCAATTTGCTGTGCAGGTTTTTGGAGTCCATCTGGTTTTCAATGTAATACTCCGGCTTTTCCATTTTTCCAATATCATGAAAATAAGAGCCCACACGCACCAGAAGGCTGTTCTCGCCAATCTCCTCGGCAGCGGCCTCCGCCAGGTTGCCCACCACCATACTATGGTGGAAAGTGCCCGGCGCTTTAAGGTACAAATCCTTTAATAAGGGGTGGTTTAAATCAGATAATTCAAGCAGCCGTACATCGGTGGTTATATCAAACATTTTTTCAAAAACACCCAACAACATGTAGGTTAAAAATGGGGCAAACACCGCATTGGGCAATAGATGGGTTGCAAAAATTATCCCCAAATTATTGAGTGCGTCAAATCGTAAAAATGTAATGGCAGCGATAATCCATAAGTATGCAAGCGAGATATAAAGTATTGCTTTAAAGATTTGATTTCTGTTACGGATTTTATGCACCGAATAAATAGAAACCATACCACTCACAAGGGTAAGTAAAGTGATATCATAACCGCCACCCTGCACTCCACCTAAGATTAATGCAATTGCTGCGGTAGCCACAAATGCGATGCCTGAATCAATTAAGATAGCCAGTAACATGGAGGCAATTGTTGTCGGGATCAGGTAAACCGGCCAGTTTAAGGGCCCGGAAATAATTGCTGCAATCACAACCTGAAAAAGAATGACAATTGAAATAAGCAGCAGTTTTTTATTATTGGCAAAAATCTTTTTCCGAAAAGAAAATAAATATAAGCCCACGATAAATAAAATCGTCGCTAAAAGCATGATCTTCCCGACCTGTGCAAAAACAGGTTGCCAGTTCCCTTCCCTCTCGCTACGCTCCACCCGTGCAGATTCGAGGGAATACAGTTTTTGGTAAATATCTTCGTTTACCCGCTCATTGGCATCCACAATCCGTTCGTTTTCGTAGACCATGTCCTTAGTCAGGCTTACACTGCCAATGGCCTTCTCCACAAATTCATCGGTCAAACGCTGGTCAAAAATCAAGTTGGGTTGTAAAATTTGTTTGATATAATTATTGAAAGCGCTGGCCTGATCCACGGCTAAATCTTTGACCACCTGATTTGATATTTCTGCGATAACATTTAATAAAGCGCGTTTATTATTTTTTTCAGTTGTTTCTTCTATCCCATCTTTTTGGAAAGCAATTTGACCGCGTTTTAAGGTATTCGGCTCTACGTCCAGAATCCCATCACCGATCATTTTTTTAGTAGTCTTTAAAATTTGCGTCAGTTTGGTACGTGTTTCTTTGTTTCTAAAGGCTGCATTGATGGCCAAAAACTGGGCGCTATTCATCATTATATTAAACGAATCTTTTAAGACTGCTACCTTTTCTGCAACTGTCGCCAGTACAATCGAGTGAAGCGTATCGGATCGTGTGGTAGGTAAATCATGCTTTAAGATATTGACCGTTCTATTAAGCGTATTAATCATTTCATCGGTTAAGTTCGCATCATAAGAGAAGTAGTACGGAACCAGACTGACGGCATTGTTTCGTTCACGGCTAAGCTCATCTTCCGTTTTAAGGATAAAAAAATTGAACGGGGCAACTACTTTTTTTGTAGCAACGCTCCCAATTTTCACATCGGTATACCGGATTGTATTATCGGTTGAAAACAATAGTGGGATTATTAGCAGGAGTATCAGAAAATAGGATGTTTTCGCGGCCACTTCCCTGAACGGTTTATCGCTTGTAGTGTACTTTTCCAGGGAAGTCAGAAAATTTTCCCATGACTTTTTAACAATCATTTTTTATCAATCTCTGAGAAGGATCAGAATTAAAATAAATAGACTTAAAAACCAACCCAGTTTTAAAACCCGGCTGGCAGATTGAAGCATTTATCAGGTTGGAACATTTTTTAATTTGTAATTGATTAGACGTTTTGCGAATTCGCATTATTTTTTTGTAAACTCTTTTAATACTTCACGGAAAATAACCATACGTTGTACTTCCGAGGTTCCTTCGCCAATTTCCATCAGCTTGGCATCCCGCCAGTATCGTTCTACTTCATATACCTGAACATAGCCATATCCACCGTGGATCTGGATAGCCTCTTTAGTAATGTCCACAGCCGCTTCCGAAGCAAACAATTTTGCGATTGATGCCTCTTTTTTATGTGGTAATTTCTCATTTCGCAGCCAGGCCGCATTATAAACCAATTGTTCGGCTGTATGAATTTTTAAGGCCATGTCCGCAATTTTAAACTGCGTGGCCTGAAAGTCAAGTAAACTTTTCCCAAATTGTTTACGATCGTGTGCGTATTGTATGGTTTTTTCAAAAGCTGCTTTGGCAATACCAAGCGATTGTGCGGCAATCCCTACACGTCCTCCATCTAGGATCATTAAAAATTGTTTATAGCCCTCGTTCTTTGTTCCTAATAGATTTTCTTTCGGAACTTTTACGTTGGTAAAATGCAACATACTTGTTGGCGAGCCACGCATACCCAGCTTTTTATCTTTTTTACCAATTTCAAAACCTTCCATACCTTTTTCCAAGATGAAGCTGGAAATTCCACGGGTGCCTTTTCCTTTTTCCGTTACTGCCGTAATAACAAAAGTATCCGCAAAAGCAGCATTTGTAATAAATACTTTTGAG
>JAJRVW010000192.1 GCA_024277115.1 Calditrichota bacterium | reverse complement strand
TGAACAAGTAACACACAGAAGTGTATCGCTGCGCTTAACGAAAAAACTAAAAGTGAAAAGTGACCGCTACGTTTTAAACCGCATAAGCAAGCTGGACACTTTTTCGTTTTTACCTTTTCGTTTTTCACTACCGGACACGCTTATTATTGATGACAACGAAGGCCAAGGCCTGGCCCTGGACAGCGAATACAGCTATTTTGCCTACCGTATAGACAGCCTGTTAATTGCGCGGGACACCAGCGACACCATAACCGCCAAAACCCTGGCGGCCACCAGCCATGACTTTACCTGGACGGAATATACATTGGGCAATGGCGAGCTGTACGATGTGTGGGGAACGGATGAGAATAATGTCTATGCCGTGGGAGCTGTTAAATTTGGTGATTCCACATTTGGTGTTATTAAATGGGATGGCAATGAATGGAAACCTGAATTATTTAGAGGTGGACAAAGCGCTATTTTTGGATTTTCTGAGACGGATATTTGGGTGGGAGGAGGGTCTGTAAAGCATTTTGATGGGAATAAATGGAATAGTATGGACTTTGAACTTGATAATAGCCATGTTGTAGTTTTAAACCAAGTTCTTTTTGACAACCGTCCCTACAGCTCCATTTGGGGCACGTGTAGTGAGAACTTGTATTTTGCTGCATGGAATGGAAAAGTAGTTCGTTGGAACGGCAGTAAGGCTACGTTAATGGAAACCGGTAATAAAGTACCATTAACAGATATTTATGGCTCCTCGAATAATTTTATTCTTTCTGCCGGTGCAGAACTTGCTGACCCTGGCATTGCGCTTATTTTTAATGGTTCAGATTGGAACCCCATTGAAGGCTTAAGTTTTGAATTAACCCGCTACTACAGTGTTTTTGCGTTTAATCCCCAATACTATTTTGTTGCCGGGGAACGGACATATCAATACTTCGGAAACGTACGTCATGAACTGTTTAATGAAATAGGCAGCATTCAAAGAATACGGGGTAATCCCAATAACGGCGAAATTGTGGCCTTGGCACATGGTTTCCAGGTCTATCATTATGATGGTGTTGATTGGTATAATTTTGCAGATGAACTTAACCGCCCGGAGAGTTTTACATGGGGTGTTTATTTAACCGATAAAACAATTTTTATTGTGGGTAATGAAGGGCAAACTACTGCCCGTATATTTATTGGAAAACGAAATTAGGAGGTGTAGTATGGTCAAAATATTAAAAGCTATCTTAATCTTATTACTACTAAAAATGCCATTATTCTCAGGATGTCCAAATATAGGTCCTGAGTTATGGGTAATGATAACTGATACCCATGAAAAATCATGGACAATAGCTGCATCGGTCAAAGAAAATACAATAGTATATAAATATGACAAACAGAAAAAGTTCTATGTGGTTACACACGAATATGATGATGCTTCATATACATTCAATGTTAAGGCAGGGGAACAAACTGAGTGTGAAGGTATTGATTGGATTGCAGATACTAACGTTGGAGAATCTATTAATCCGGATTTAGGATATGGAGTATACAATGTTCAAGTTGTTCGGGGTTCTGATCAGTTTGTATTAAACTTTACATTAGACTGGCGTTGGGCAAGGGAGACTTACAAGGCTGAAGGAATTGGTTCTCCAGATATTTGGCTTTATATTTCAAGAGAAGCGAACGGAAGTTTCATCATTGAAAAACAGCAAGCCGATAATAGGCTATTGAGAGACCCTTTTCAATCAGGCACCATATTAAAAGTATGGGAGCATTTTGGCAAGGTAAAGGATTTTAGTTATTTCACTAAAAATATTGAAATGACCAATGATTTTAATGGAATTGTTAATACCCAAATAAATACAACATTAAATAAAGCTCCGTATGGTTTTCCGGAAGAACCGTATACAATTGGCCATCAATTTAGCCCTGGTGATTTTGCTCATTATTGGCTTGGTGTTACTTATGGTTTTGAGGTGACACAAAATATTATCGATGGAACTAGTAAAATTCGTCATTGGAACACATCAGGTAATTTAGGCTATACAAAAGATATAGAAATTGAGAATAGCGGAACCTTTACTCAAATAAAACCTTTTTTCAAACCCGTCCTCCCCCTCACCGTAACCAACAACCTCGAAGGTGGCAGCGGCGGTACCTGGCAGGTAAAGTGGGATAAAATGAACGACTATGAACCGCCGATAAGTTCCGGAGTCTCTTTTTATGCTTTTGATAATTCTCAAACGCAAGATTTATATACAATTGAAATTGAACAAAGTCCCTCCAACCTTTTAGGGACAAATTGGCAATTTTTAGAATGGCAAGATGATCTGGCTAAAAATAGAATTCGTACAGAAGCTATTATAAACTCAAATAGTGAATTCACCGCCAACTACAAAGGCCATTTTCGCTCCAACAGCGCCAATGCCTTTTCCTCCAACAGCCAGCGCAAACTAGTGCGCACCGATGACGGTATTTATTACATGGTGTATGAATCATACGGACAAATTTGGGAGACAGCAAGTAGCACAACCAATTTTAATAATAACTGGGTTTTTGAAGATATCCCATTTGATAATTTTAAAAGTGTTAACCCTTCGTTGGATTATTTTTCAAATAACAAAGCGTTGGTTTATGAGCGTATAAACACGGATAATGGCGCTTATGAAATTGTGCTCTATTTATATGATGTCTGGTCTTCGGATGTTTCTTGTTGCAGGTACCATTGATGCCTCCTTTTATGGCGAGGCCAGGCCGGTTGTGGCTTATATGGATGACCAGGTATTTGTTGCCTGGAAAGAAAGTGCGGCCTCCGGTTTTAAATACCGCATTTGGTCTCTCACTTCAAACTCCTGGAAAAGTTCAATACCTAAAAATGTAGATAATACGGATTCGGGCTCAAAAAATATTAGTATAGCAGTTCAACAGAACATAAACTCTGGGACTGATTATTGTGGCCTAGTTTGGCAACAAGACAACTTATCAATCAAATATCAAAACTATGGAAAAAATACGATTAAGTTTCAGGAGCTTACAACAGTCTCATCCGGTAGTGGTTTTACCAAACATTATAATCCCAGCATCACCGGGAATGAAAACGGGGTAGGCCCTATTATCAGCTGGACAGGATCTAAAAAAGTATATGTCACCAGCCTTGCCAAAACCTCTGCGGGCGGAGGCGGTGGTACGTGGGTCTGGCAGGATTATGCCGTTGTTAAGGCCAATCCTTCCGGCAGTACATTTTACAGCTATGGCAATACGGTGGATTATACCAATGCCAACATCGCCGATGACGGCAACGCCATAATCGCCCTAAGTAAAAGCAACGGCGCCGGCAGTAAATTTATCAAGCGTACGGCATCGGGCAGTTACAGTGTAAACACCCTTAGCCACAACGGCATCCAAATTCAGGTATCCAACGGGGCCACAGCCAACGATATGAAGATGGTGGTTTTTAATAAAAGCAGCCTGCCTTTCCGCTTTGATAAAAGTACCAGTGGTTTCCCAAAAATCAATGTTCCCGGCGATCTGGTAGCATCCCGGCAAGGGGTTGTAACAAAAGGTGATATGGAATTTGTTTTTAATATCGGTGATATCCGCAATGAGGGCGCACAAGTAAACTTTATTCCTTTCCCGGATACCTCAAAAATTGAATTATTGGACGAATTGAACGACAATGTGCACAGCGCGGGTTTTTACCTTACCACAAACAGCACGCTCCTGTTTAGCCATAATTATTATGTCGTAAACCCGGAGGCTGCCGAGAGCCAACTGAGTGTTGAAGACGAGGTGCGCTTTAAGGTTCAGCTTGTCCATGCGGCCACAAATCAGGTCGCGGCTACGGTTGACCAGGTTACCTACAATCAAAACAATGTGGATGATTATGCCCAAATCGATTATCAACTGGATTGCTCGGGCATCCAGGCCGGGGATTATTATCTGCGCCTTGTCACCGAAGTGGATGGAGCCGGCGAATTTACCCTTGGCAATGGCCGGGCCGAAGATAACGAGCTGCCTAAATTGACTGTGCGCCAAATCCGTTTTGAAGAGATTGCCGTCCCGATAACATATAATTTGGCACAAAACCACCCCAATCCGTTCAACCCGTCTACGGTGATAAATTATGAGTTGTCCCAACCGGGCAATGTAGTTTTGAAAGTTTATGACATCTCAGGACGCGAGATAACAACTTTGGTAAATGGATATATGGATTCCGGACGCTATCAGGTTGTTTTTGATGCCGGGCGCCTTGCCACAGGCGTGTACGTTTATCGTATCGTAAGCGGCAATTTCACCGCCCAAAAGAAGATGCTTTTAATCAAGTAGTCCTACAAACCTTGCGGGTTTTAAACCCGCAAGGTTTTTCTAATTACAGTATGGAAAGTTTTGGTTGTATTCTAAAGCCCTTGATTGTATATTCCCCCATCTAAAAAATAATTAACAAAATTTTAGCAATGGGAAGCGCGGTGTAAATCCGCCACTGCCCCGCAACTGTAATAGCCGACGAAAACCTAAACGAGCCACTGCCCCGCTACAAATATCGGGATGGGAAGGCAGGTGAGTAGGACGAAGCTTAAGTCAGGAGACCGGCTAAGGTTTTTATCCTAAAATGTTCTCGAGGGCGGAACCGGATGACCTGTACTTTCTTCCTATATTTTTATTCCCCTTACCAGATTTTGGTAAAAACAATTTTCTCCATTTCAGGATATTTATCTTTCCGGTTGGCCCCCTGTATTAATTTGGGACAACTGTGCACAATAAAATAATTCTTTTATCCGCGAACAGAAGCGCTTCACATTTTAGTCGCTTAATCTTGAGCGCTATCCGCAGTTCATTTGCCGCAACGGTCCTTCTTTTTAGCGCATCCTTCGCGCAGGACATGCAGGTTACGGTCCTTGATGCCTGGAGCATCGAGCGTATAGCCCAGGCCAAGGTCATTGTGGGCGATTCTTTATTTATTACAGATAAAAATGGCCAAAGTGGTTTTTATATATCAACCCGGGATTCGTTTTTTGTGGTGGAAGCAGAGGGTTACTTTTCCGCTCAAATAAGCATCGCTGATAACAATAAAATATCAATTTATTTGCAGCCGGTGGAAAGCAGCGCGCCCATAATTGTGGTGCCCCCGCTTTCCGGACGGATGCCAATATTTCTCCCGGCCAACATTTCTGTAGTCCCTCTCTACGATCTCGACAGGGCAAAGGCCATTAGCATCGAACAGGTCCTTGGCGCAAAAAGTGGGATCACAAACAAATCTTATGGCGCGGATGGGCAAATCCAGGCCATTGCTTTACGTGGGATGGCAGCCGAACAGACACAGGTTTTATATGACGGCATCCCCTTAAACAGCCTGCAACTGGGCGCTGTGGATTTTAGCGGGCAAAATATCAACCAGGTCGGCGCGGTAGAGCTTTACCGGGGAAGCAGCCCGCTTTTTGGCGGGACAGGCGCAATTGCCGGGACAATAAACCTAAAACCGCCGAAGTATGCGGATCAATTTGAAGTGGGCATTACGCAACAGATTGGTTCTCTGCAAAATTATAATACAACGCTAAACGCCCAAATCCCGGTCCAAAAAATACGACAATATTTAAACCTGAATTTTAATGATTCAAAAAACAGTTACGCCACGTTCAGCGAAGGTCAAAAAACAGAATTACAGAACCGCGACTTTACATCACGATCGGTTCTTTGGCAGGTCGATTATCCAATCACTGAAAAAACAAAGGTCGATTTTTTAATCCGTAATTTTAAACAAAAAGGCGGGGCATCACGGCCTTTTAGCGGCGCCAATGCCGAGAGTGGCAATAAGGCGCGCAAATCGACAGATAATACTTTGGCGCGTATCCGCCTGGACCGCCGATTGCAAAGTGGCAATCTTGAGTTTCAACTTTACCGGCGCAATGAGTGGAACAGTTATCGTGACCAGGCCCTGGATATAAACAGCCTGCATTTTAACAAAGAGGGCGGCGCATTCACCCGGGCGCGCTATGTACTTTTTTCCACGCTTTTGCTAAACGGAGGCCTGGAGGCGGCCTGGCAAAATATCGAAAGCAGCGATGCCGGGGTGCATTCCCGTACACGGTGGGCGGCTTATCTTTTGGCAGATTGGCTTTTTGCAACTTTGGAGAGTCCGGACCTGGACCTGCATTTAAACGTAAGCGGACGTTTTGAGAATGTTTCCGGCAGGAAAATTTTTATCCCCGGTGTGGGCATCAGCGCGTCGGGCAAAAGTTTTAGCCTCTATGCCAGTGCGGGGAAAAATCACCGCCTGCCCGGTTTTAACGATCTTTACTGGCCGGCGCTGGGCAATCCCAATCTTAAGCCGGAGCGTTCCATAAATATTGAGGCCGGGCTTTCGCTTAAAAACGAAATTGCCGGGTATCGAATGCATTTTAAGGCTGGCCTATATCGCACATGGGTTTCGGATCAGATCAAGTGGCTTAACAATGGCGTGGATTGGCGGCCGGAAAACATCGCCGGCGTAGAGAGCAAAGGAATTGAGGTCTCTGGGGCGCTGTGGCCACAATCTAAAAAATACAATCTTGCTTTAAATTATACTCTTACAGATGTCACCAAATCCAAAGCGGAGTTTGCCGGCGATAAAACGGTGGGCAATAGTTTGCCTTATATCCCGGCGCATTCTTTTTCGGCAACGGCCACATATTTTTGGGCAGATTTTGAATTTGGGGCAAACCTGGACGCGCAGAGTTTCAGGTATGTAAGCCTGGCCAATGACCTCAATACTTTTCTTCCCGGGCAAACGGTTATTTCTTCCTGGGCCGGCTATTCCGCCCCGGTTTTGCAAGATTATAATCTGGCTGCCTGGTTGACAGTGGGCAACCTGACCGATGTAAAATATCAAATGATCGCCGGATATCCCATGCCGCCGCGGACCTACAAATTGACACTTTCAATAAATTATTAAGCAAACACAAAAACTAAAGGAGATTTACATGTTCAAATATCTAAAGATTTTCATACTTATGGCGTTGGCTTATAGTTGTAGCGACCCGACGGCCCCAACAAAAAAAACAGAGCTCTCTGTTAGTGGCGCGTTTATTTTAAACGAAGGCAACTGGGGCGTGTCCAACGGCTCGCTTTCTTTTTATGATTTTGAAACCCAAAACGTGCAGAATAATATTTTTAAAAATGTCAATGGGCGTGATTTAGGCGACATCGTACACTCGATGACAATTATCGATTCGCTTGGTTATATCGTGGTCAATACCTCAAACAAGATCGAAATTATCAGCATTAAAACCTGGAAATCCAAAGGGACAATTGAGATGCCCGCGTTTAGCAGCCCGCGTAACCTTGTACAAGTCGGCGGGGAAAAGGCCTATGTCACCAATTTAGGCACAAGTACAATTTCCATAATAAACCTGGCCGATTTTCCATCACGGGTTCGATTGCCGTTGGCGCCAACCCGGAAGAGATTGTGGTATTCGATGGGAAAGCGTATGTGGCCAACAGCGGATATGGTAGCGGCAATACGGTTTCGGTGATTGATATTGCGACGGATAAACTTTCAAATACCATAAAAGTGGGCGATAATCCCGTTGCCCTTGCGCTCGATTCTGATAATTTGGTGCATGTTTTTTGTGCGGGCAGTTATGGCGATTATACCAATCCGGATGATGATACCGATGGCGGGATTTATGTTATCGTCCCGTCTCTTGGCCGGACGGTGGATTCTATGAAAATTTCCGGGCATCCTTCCGGCGTGGTATTGGATGGAAACGGTACAGGCTATTTTTCTTCGAACAGTGTGGTTTATTCTTATCAAACCAATGCCCTGGGCACAGCGCCCGATAGTGTTTTGGCCGGCTGGTTTTATGATATGAACTTCGATTATCTCAACCAGCAACTATTTGTTTTAGACGCAAAAGACTTTCAGCAAAACGGCGAACTTAAAATATTTGATATGAGCGGCGTTGAGCAGTTAAGCAAAACCGTCGGTATCATTCCGGGAGAGGTTGTCTTCGTTTATGAAGAAAAATAATATTTTAAGAAGTGTTCTTTTCTTACTCGGGGCCATCCTTTTGGTGGCCTCTTGTAAGGATAAGCCGGCCGAAAATGTTGAGGTTAAGCGTATAATTTCTTTAGCGCCCAATATTACAGAGATATTATTTTCGTTAGGCGTTGAAGATGAAATTGTTGGTGTTTCGGACTATTGCACTTTCCCTGAAGAAGCGGCATTAAAAGAAAGTGTGGGCGGGTTGTTTAATCCCAGCCTGGAAAAAATTACCGCGCTTAAACCGGATTTAATCCTGGCTACAAATTCCTATCAAAACCTGGAAGATAAGCTTGGAAGGGGCCGATTTAATATTGTGCTTTTTCCCGAGAAAACAGTCAACGATGTATATGCTACAATTGACTCGATAGGTATTTTGACAAGCACACAAGGCAGGGCGCAAAAATTAATAAGATCAATCCGGGACTCGCTGACATTTTATAAGGCAAACACAGCAGCTAAGCGGCCTGCTGCCATCCTTGTTTTAGGGCGTGATCCGGGGACAACCCGTAATATTGGCATCAGCGGGCCGGGAGCGTTTGTGAATGAATTGTGGGAATGGTCCGGTGGACGCAATGCGTTTCCAAGCCTGCAAACCAGCTTTGCACAAATAAACCGTGAAGATTTATTGAGTGTAAACCCTGAAATAATCATTGAGTTTAAACCTAATAAAAACTTGAGCTTAGAGCAGGAAAAGCAAAGCAGGGAAGAGTGGGCCGATTTACAAATTGTCGCCGTGGAGAATAAAAATATATTTATTATACCGGGCAATCAGTATCTCATCCCGGGGCCGCGGATGTATTTATTGGCAAAAGAATATTCTAAAATATTGCAGCGCTTTTATTATTAAATGAAAATATATTTTTTAAAATTTTTTTATTGTCGGGATTATTGAAGTTTTATTTTGAGTTGTAAAATTTATTACCGGATATTTTTTTTCTGAGTGAAATATCACCAGAAAACCATGAAAAAAAAATAAAATTTTCCTTGAATTCGGTTGTAGAAAGTAGCATATTTTACTCCGTTCAGCGATAAACAAATCAAAACAAATAGCCGCACATTTTTACAATCATTTTCTAAATGCTGTAAAAGGTTATAAATATCTACATTATATTTGAGTCCCCAGCTTTATTAAAAAAAAGTTTGTATACAACGAATATTATTAAGACACCGGGATTTTCACGGACGGCGCTACTATACTTATAAACACTAAACAGATCAACGGGAGAGATTATGTTTACAGATATGTTCGCTCATAAGGGCAAATATAAGGATTTAATTAGCCTTGAGAGTTTGAAGCTTTATCAAGACCTCTACAAAAAGCTTCGGCAAAAGCAAGAGGACGGTGCTTTACCATTGCACCCAACCAACGAATACCTTGGGGATAATGAGCTTGCCCGGAACATATACGAAAAAAAATATTTTGTAAAAGACCTCGATAATAAGCTGATCGAAAAACGGCCTGAAGATATCTTTACCCGTCTCGCGGCATTTGTTTCGGCCATAGAAGGTGACACTGAGAAAGCCGAGGAATGGGCATCTCAATTTTATGAAGCATTATATGAAGGCCATTTTGTAGCGGGTGGCCGTGTACTTGCCGGCGCTGGTGACCTCTTCCGGTTAAAAACCCTTGCCAACTGTTTTGTCTCCAAAATTGATGAAGATAATATTGAGTCCCTTTATAATGCCGCTTATGAATGTGCGCGTACCTATTCGTTCGGCGGTGGGATCGGCGTTGATATTTCTCCCCTGCGCCCCAAAAACTCTGTTGTTCATAATGCCGCCGATAGCTCTACCGGCGCTGTCTCTTTTATGGAACTGTACTCGCTTACGACCGGGCTGATTGGCCAAAGCGGACGACGTGGCGCACTTATGCTCACCATAGATGTAAAACATCCGGACATCACGGAGTTTATCCGTGTAAAAAAGATTCCCAACTGGGTTACTGAGCAAATAATCGAACAGGCGCGCTGGAGCGGGAAATTTGACGAGCCCCAACTCAAAGAGATCGAACGCCAGGTGATGGAAAATACCCAGGTGCGCTTTGCCAATATCAGCATAAAAGTTTCCGATGAGTTTATGCAGGCGGTTGAAGAACAGAAAAAGTATGGCACCGATAAAATAATCGTATATAAAAAGTTCAATAAAAAACTTGTTACCAGCGCCTATCAGGATGCAGGGCACCACTATTCCATCTCAATTCCCTCCAAAGATATAAATGATTATGAGCAGCTCAATATTTTTCAGGATTTAAACGCGCTCAACGATTTTCTCTATAAGAACCATGATAGAATGTTGAACGAATCTGACTTGGCCGATGCCGCAAAACGCGATGTTTTTGGTGATATGGTCATTCAGTTAGACAACCAGCCTTATGATTTAGCTATCCGGTACAGTGGAGATTTCCTGCTCTATTTTGGTAGCGAGCCTTCCGGTGAAATCCGCCATTTGATTAAAGCGCGCGAAGTGTGGGATGCATTTGTGGAAGGCAATTATAAAACTGCCGAACCAGGATTGATTTTCTGGAGCCACATGAGCAAATATTCGCCATCTAATTATGTTGGCCGGCCCATTTCCAGCACCAATCCCTGCGCGGAAGTTCCGCTGGAAGATGGCGGCGCCTGTAACCTGGGCTCCATAAACCTGTCGCGTTTTGTAAAAAATGGTTTTACACCGGCAGCCAAGCTGGATATGAAAAAGATCGAAGAGGTAACCAATACGGTTATCCGCTTTTTAGATAATGTAGTTAGTTGGAACGAAAAGCTTAACCCTTTGGGTAAGCAACGCAAAGCTGCGGCAGAAACCCGTCGTTTGGGCTTGGGCATTATGGGCACGGCCGATATGCTGAACCAGCTTGGCATTGCTTACGACTCAGACGAAGGAATTAACCTGGTTGAAAAGGTTATGAAACAAATTGCCGATTCCGCCTACCAGGCATCCGCAAAATTGGCGAAAGAAAAAGGCGCCTCTTCCATTTTTGATTATAAAAAATATTCCGAAGGGCCATTTTTTAAAGAAGCATTAAGCGCGGAAACCAAAGCGATGATCAAAGAAAACGGTCTGCGAAACATAGCTCTTTTGGCCATTGCGCCAACGGGATCGATCAGCAATATTGTTTTGAGTTTTAAAAATGGCAATAAAAATTATTTGGGTGTGAGCAGTGGCCTGGAACCCATTTTTGCACTATTCTACACCCGTCGTTCGGAATCTTTCGGGAATAAATTCTTTAAGGTTTTTCATTCCACCGTTCAGGCCTACATCGATATTAATGGTTTAACGGACAAAGTGAAAGAAGCACAGACCGAAGCCGAATTGACCGACTATTTACCGGGCTATTTTTTCCGTACCGCGCACCATATCAGCGCACAACAGCGGATTGATATCCAGGGCCGTTGCCAGAAATATGTTGACCACAGTATTTCTTCCACAGTCAACCTTGCCGAAACAATTGAGCCGGAGCGGATTTCAGACATTTATTTAAGCGCCTGGAAGAATGGTTTAAAGGGCATTACGATCTATCGCGATGGCAGCCGCTTCCCGATTTTAAGTGTAGAATCCCAGAAAACAGAATTTCAGGATGCCAAAGAGAAAAGTTTTATCCTCAAAATGGGCGATAAAGAAATGAGCGTTAAAGGGGATGATATTATTTCGTTGCCAAGTGGGGAACTGACCACCGTTTTCCATTATCTAACCACACAAAAAAAAGAAAACCAGTTTACAAAAGTTAACGCGTAGGGAGAAAATAAATGATCCGTATTGAAGAAAACCAGTTTGAGATAGCGGAAGTTTTACAGGAAAAACCACTAGATCATCTGACCGAACATATTGCAGAACGTCCGGGGATTGTTGATGCAAAAGTCTACAAACTACGCAGTGGGTTTGTTAAGCATAGTGTTTATATCACCTTGGGTTATATCGAGCAGAACAATAAAAAACGCCCTATCGAGATTTTTATAAACAGCAAAGACCTTACGAAAAATGCAGAATATGCGGTACTAACCCGGCTTATTTCTGCCATTTTCCGAAAGTCTGCCAATCCATCATTTATTTTGGAAGAGTTAAGCAGTATTCATGACCCCAATGGTGGTTATCACCGTAATGGCCGTTTTATCCATTCCTTTTATTCGGAAGTTGCCGATGTAATCGAGCGGTTTTTTATTGAAATTGGCGTTATGGAAAAAGAGACAAAACCTGTAATTGCCGAAGCGGTTTCTCTCAATAGTGCAGCGCCAATGGATACGGAGAATCATGCAAACATCAAATTCCAAATTTGCCCCGATTGCAGCGACCGTAGTGTAAAAATGGAAAATGGCTGCTTAACCTGTGTCAATCCGGATTGTGGTTATAGCAAGTGCGATAAATAAACGCGTATCATAAAATATTTTATTAGAAGCCCCGATCGGGGCTTTTTTTTTAGGAAAAAATATATTCCTGCTTTATAATCAAGAAGTCCGGTTTAAAAAGGCGTTTGAGAAAGCCTTCCAGATTTTAAAAATCTGGAAGGTCGATATAGTGGTATTGAAAAACATTAAGTTAAGTATAAAACCATTTTTTACCTTTTATAGAGTGGATTCATCAATTTCAAAAATATTTTTCCCTCAACTTTATGCTAAAAATTAACCGGCTAAACTTTTCGTACACAACAACCCCGTTTATCAACGCACTTTCCCTTTCCATTAAAGAGGGCAGCTATGTTGGCATAATCGGCCCCAATGGCTCCGGGAAATCGACACTTATAAAGTTAATTGCCGGAATCTTAAAACCGGTCACCGGGATTATTACAAGTGAAAACGAAAATATTTTAGCCTTAGACCGTAAACAACTTGCCCGAAAAATGGCTTATGTTCCACAAAGCATCGATATGACGTTTAATTTTTCAGTTGAGGAAGTTGTAACGATGGGGCGTTTCCCGCACGCGGAGAATTTAATCAAAAAAGATGAACAATCTGAACAGCTTGTGTTTGATGCCTTAAAAAAAACCGGGCTTTTGGAGTTGAGGAACAGAAGCTTTATGGGGCTAAGCGGCGGGGAAAAACAACGTGCCGTTATTGCCAGCGCACTTGCACAGCAAACAAAACTTATATTATTGGACGAGCCCACCTCGGCGTTGGACTTAAGGCATCAGCAAGAAATTTACAGATTATTAAAACGGCTCTGCACGGATGAGGGAAGAACGGTTGTTGTTGTAACCCATGATATAAACCTTGCCGCCCAATTTTGTGACAGGCTGATTTTATTAAACGAAGGAAATATCGTAAAAGACGGTAAACCGGAAGATGTATTAAAATTTCCGATTATCGAAGAAGTGTATGGTGTTAAAGTTTATATCGATATTAACCCTTTCACAAAATCGCTTTACATTTTACCCTATAATTTACCAGAGTATGGTTCAGATTAATTATAAGAAGCATCAGGTTTAAACTAAGCGTGTAATATTGAACTTTTTCTGTTTTAATAAATATCAAAGCTTCTGACAAAAAAGGCGAGGTTAGAAATGTGGTTTTTAAGGGCCTCGTTTTTCTTAAAAAGTTATAAATTGTTCATGAATAAGATTAGCTTATTTACAGATTAAAATATAGATTTGCTAAATTGTAACGACTTGTGATGATATTCATCAATAGTAAAGGAAATCGAATTGGAAGAAAGTGAAATAATCGAAAAGGCCAAGCAAGGCGACCAGCAAGCCATGAGTATTTTGGTAAATCGTTATAGCAAACGTGTTTACAATCTGGCCTTGCGCATTTTAAGAAACCGGGAAGAAGCGGAAGATATTCTTCAGGAAACATTCTTAACCGTTGTGGCCAAATTACACATGTTTGATGGCCGAAGCAGTTTTTTTACTTGGGTATACCGCATTGCAACAAACTCTGCATTAATGTTATTACGCAAGAAAAAAATACGACGGGCAAATTTTAAAAGTAACGATTTTGACCCGGAGCAGGTTGAACTTAACAACCTTGTGGACTGGAGCCAGGACCCTACAATTGATGTAAGTAATAAAGAGACCCGCGATAAAATCAATGAAGCTATTGAGACTTTAAAAGATAAATATAAGGCTGTATTTATTTTAAGGGATATTGAAGGATTATCAACGCGTGAAGCAAGTGAGGTTTTAAATATTACAGAAGAAAATGTAAAAATCCGGTTGTTACGGGCCCGGCAATTTTTACGCAAAGAGCTATCCGATTATTTTGAGGAAAGGCTGGTGGGGACAAATGGCTAAAAAAAACCAGGATCAATTAAAACTGATCAGCGAACATTTATGCGATGACCTTGATGCAGATGCATGTAAGGAACTTATCGATGTTTTAAAAACCAGTAAGGATTGTCGGGTTTACTTTGATACAGTTAAAAAAACAGTGGTTTTATGTCGGGAAAATGACTGCCCGGAAGATCTGCCCGAAGATATAAACCAGCGTCTGTTTGAAACACTGGGTTTGGAAAAGTATAAAAATGCACATTAATTTAAGAAAGGTTTTTTATGAAGTTTGATTTAAAAATGAAAATAATTTTGTTTGTGGTAATAATTTTCGGTGGATTGTTTTGGTATAATTCTACTTCAATTCCCAGCGGTGTTGTGGCTAAACCTCAGGAGAAGTCATCCCAACAAAATTCAACACAAACTAAGCCTGCGGGCGAACAAAAAACGCCGGATGCCCCGCCTTTTACTTTAAAGAATATTAATGGGGGAGAAGTCTCGTTAGCCGATTATAAGGGGAAAGTTGTTTTTGTAAATTTCTGGGCAACATGGTGTCCGCCTTGTCGTGCTGAAATTCCACATTTTGTTGAACTGATTGATAAATATGGTAAAGATGGTTTTGCAATTCTTGGCATCTCGGTAGATGATAAGAAAGACCATAAAAAAATCCCGGCTTTTATGAAGAAATATAAAATTAATTATCCCATCTTGCTGGATGACAATAAAACGCGCTTTGATTATGGCGGCATCCGAAGTATCCCGACGACTTTCGTAATTGACCGGGAAGGAAAAGTATTGGGCAATATTGTCGGCTCCCGCTCGAAAGAACAATTTGAAGACATCATCAAACAAGTGCTGTAAAATGTAATTATTTGTAGGGCAAGGGGTTGGATAACTTGCCCTATTTTTTTTAATATTGTTGACTTAGCTTAATTTTTATTTCCTGCTTTTAGCAATTAAATTCCAGAAAGCTTATCTTCCCTGCATGAATTTAAATTTAAAATATAAAGAATATCATCTTGCAAATGGGATGCGTGTAATATTGCATGAAGACAAATCCACGCCCATTGTGAGTGTAAATATGTGGTACCATGTTGGCAGTTGGAACGAGCGGCCCGGTAAAACGGGTTTTGCCCATTTATTTGAACATATGATGTTCCAGGGTAGCCAAAATGTTGGTAGCGATATGCATTTTCGGTTATTGCAAAGTATTGGCGGCTCGGTAAATGGCTCTACCTCTTTCAACCGCACCAATTATTATGAAACGGTCCCATCGCATTATTTAGAGCTGGCCCTCTGGTTGGAGGCCGACAGGATGGGATTTCTGATCCCTGCCATGACGCAGGCCAAGCTGGATAACCAAATTGACGTGGTCAAAAATGAACGTCGTCAAACCGTGGACAACCAGCCTTATGGCACCTGGTTGGAGAAAATGCTGGAAGCCGCCTATCCAGCTGATTTCCCATATCATTGGCCGATTATTGGCTATATGGAAGATATTGACAATGCTTCGCTGGATGATGTTAGTACTTTTTTTAAAACATATTATTCACCGGCCAATGCCTCATTATGTATTGCTGGCGATTTTGATGAACAACAGGCTCGGGAATATGTTGAAAAATACTTTGGCACGATTGAAGGCGTCAAGACAATCCCGCCGGTAAAAAGCACATTTAAGGGACGGTTTTCGGGTGAGGTGCGGGAGGATGTGAAAGATAATATTCAATTACCGCGCATCCACATGGCCTATCATATTCCGGCTTTTGGCGAGGAAGAATGGTATGCCGCCGATTTTTTATCTGATCTTTTATCTACAGGAAAAAGCTCCCGCTTATACCATGCGCTGGTGTACGAACAGCAGCTGGCGCAAGATGCGTATGCGTTCACTTTTGGAACGGAAGGAACGGCTTTGATGGTATTTGTGGCGACAGCACAAAAAGGTGTAGCTATCGAAAAGCTGGAAGATGCTTTGCAAAAAGAAATCGATAAAATTATTACAGGAAATGTAAATACATCGGAAATGACCCGAATTAAAAACCAGATTGAAGCCCAAAAATTACGGGAATTACAATCCATAACACACATTGCAGATTCTTTAAATGGGGCTGCTGTTCATTTTAATGATCCGGGATATATAAACAGGGAACTGGAGATTTATAACGCGATCATAAAAAATGATGTACTGAAAATGGCCCAAAAATATTTAAAAAAATCAAACCGCATTGTACTAAATTACTTGCCCAAATAATATGAAAAATACTTTTGATCGTTCAAAAATCCCGTCAGGGCAAAAACCGCGCGCTTTTAATTTCCCCGAATTTGATCGTTTTAAATTAAAAAATGGCCTGGAGATAGTTTTTGCCCCACATAGAAAATTACCCATCCTGGCTTTCCAACTTGTAATTAAGTCGGGCGCAAGTTATGATCCGCAAGGAAAAGAAGGTATCGCCTCATTTGTTTGTGAGCTGCTAACAGAGGGGACCAAGAGTCGCTCGTCCTACGATTTCTCGCATGCTTTGGAAGATTTGGGGACACAATTTAGCGCCCATGCTGATTGGAACGGTTCTTTTATTGAAATGATTACTGTAAAAAAACAATTAAAGCCCAGCATGGATTTATTTTGCGAGGCCCTTTTTTATCCGGCATTTAAAAATGAGGAAATTGACCGTGTTCGAAAACGGCTTTTAAATCAACGGATTAGGGTTGCGGATAATGCAGGCTCTATTGCACACGAAACATTTTCCCGCGCCCTTTATGATGACTCGCGTTATGGCCTGCCGGTAATTGGTGTGAGCAGCGGGATAAAAACTTTTAGCGATAAAGATGTATTTTCATTTTATAAAAAAGTTTACCAGCCTCAGAATGCCACTTTGATTATTGTGGGCGATTTATCTATGGCCGAAGCTAAAAAATTGGCGGAGGATAATTTTTCTGCGTGGGAAAATTCGCAACCTTACAAAATTACAGAACCGATATTTTCTCAGAAAGAGCAGCAGCGCCTGTTTCTTATCCATAAGGAAAATGCCCAGCAGGCGGAAATAAGGATCGGGCATTTAGGCATAGAACGCAAGAACCCGGATTTTTTCGCTGTGGCCATATTAAACCAAATATTGGGCGGTTATTTTTTATCCCGGATAAATTTAAACCTGCGCGAAGACAAAGGGTACACGTATGGCGTTTCGTCCCGGTTTGTGGCCCGGAAAGCTTTGGGCTTGTTTATGATAAATACAGCAGTTGATACGCCCAATGCGATCGAATCGGTCAAGGAAATAATCAAAGAAATAAAAAGTATGCAGCAAGAAATGGTTACCGACCAAGAGCTGGAGCAGGCCAAAGGTTATTTAACCGGGATTTTCCCCCTGGCGTTTGAAAGTGGTTCCCAGATTGCGGCGGGGCTTTCCAATATTGTTGTATTTGATCTTGAAGATGATTATTACCGGAAATACAGGGAACAGATTGCAATGGTCACCAAAGAACAGGTTTGGAATGCCGCAAAAAAATATCTGCATCCTGATAAATTATCCATTGTTGTTTGCACGGATAAAACCGATGTTGAGGCTGGTTTTAAAAAAGAATTTGACGTCCGCGTTTCGGAATACGAAGCAGAAGGATAAAAGACTTGCCCAATCTTTTTTTTACTTGGAACTCCCAAAATCAAAGGGTGTTAAAAACACATCGTTGCTAAATTTCTTTCCTGTATCTGGATGGCGGATTGTTCTCTTTACAACAAAATCGAACAGCAAAGGATTGTATGAATAGATTTCATTTAATGCTTCTTCCTCCTCTTCTGAAATAAAATCTTTATCCTGCAAATTTGATGTTCGTACAATTATATTTATTGCTGGCAATGGATAATCGGAGCCATTGATCAGGCGTTTGTGCAGGTCTTCGCGTTCCAGTAAAACTTGTAATGGCCCATCAAACCGGTTGTATTGGGTAAGTGCGGAAATCTCACCAAAAAGATTTTTCTTATATTTGGGATCGTCCATTAAGCGTAGGAAAAGGTCAAAATTTGGAACAAGTTCTTTCCCTTCAGAGTCCAGGTCCACACTTTTGCCCAAGCTGGCACAATGAGCCATAACTACGGTTACACCTAAATCGAGAGGCAATCTAAAAAGAAGCGGATTGCCCAATTTTTGCCACTCTTTGGCCTCAACAGCTTTCTCCTCGCCCGTATGGGAGATCAAGACCATATCATATTTAACCATTGTTTTATAAAATGGAATAATTGACGAATCCGCCGCATTCATACCCATGGCATTGGGCAGCCATTTAACAAAGTGGGCGCCTTTTGCAGCCCATTTCTCGAGTGCCTGGATGGCATCTTTACGGTATGGATGAACAGAAATGACGGGTATAAATAATTCAGGATATTGGTCGGTTAATTTAAAAATATACGAATTGGGCGTATAAAACTCAGTTAAGGATGAATCGACTGTGCCATCTTTTTTATAGTGTTTGTCAAAGGCCATTATTGCATATTTTCCATGGCCGGGAATTGCTTTTATAAGTTGAGTAAACCTGTCCAGGTATAAAGAATCGGCAAGGCTTACATCCGAAATCCCCGCTGCATTTAAGTACACCTGATAGCGCAGGTTTCTGATTGGGTGCCAGATTGATTGCATGGCCGGGTTGACAAAAGTCCCGCTATTATGTGTGTTTAAGCCGATGATGTGCGTGTGGAAATCGATTATACTGTTTTTATTCAAACCATTAAATGCCTCGTCAATTAGGTTCCGTGCTTCTTTGCTGATGTTTGATTGCAGGGCTTGAGGTTTTCCTTTAAAGTCTCCACCAACTTTATTGAACAATATGGAGCAACCTTGAAGGGTTGTAAAAAATATTAAGCTTATAAATAGCGTTGTAAATTTTCTTATCATTTTAGATTGATCCTGTTAGAAAATTAATTTAAAAGTGTCTAGCGCAAAGATAAATTAAGAAATTTATATTAATTTCAAACGATATAATAATTCCCCTTAAAAAATCCAAATAAAAAAGATTCGTAACATTTAGCATCTATTCCCCGTAGAGGTAGAATCATTTCTTTAAACAAATTAAAACCAACAGCGGGAGAACAAGATGAGCAAAAAACGACTATTTTGGACACTTGGCATATTAGTAATATTTATTTCAGTTACCGCTTCATTAACCCTTTCCGGGAATGAAGAAGAAGCCATAAGTGTGCAAACGGTAAAAGTGGAGCGCCAAAAAATTGTGGAAACTGTCTCATCCACGGGTGTTATCCAACCGGAAACACAAGTGAAAATCAGCGCTGATGTGGCCGCAAAAATAACAAAGCTTGATGTAAAAGAAGGCGATTGGGTGGAAAAAGGCCGCTTTCTTATACAGTTGGACAAAGAAAGATACATGGCCTCTGTAGAGAGTGCCGAAGCAAACCACCGCTCTATGTTGGCCAATGCCAACCTGGTAAAAGAGAACATGATCCGTACAGAAAAAGATTACATGCGTATGAAAGAACTATTTGATAAGAATTTGGAATCGCAAGCAGCGATGGACCAGGCTTACGCTGCCTACAAGGTAGAAAAGGCGCGTTATCAGTCTAATCTGGAACAAGTTGACCAGGCTTTTGCCTCATTAAAACAAGCTAAAGACGATCTATCTAAAACAACAATTTATGCACCCATGGCCGGGACCATCAGCCAGCTTAATAAAGAAGTAGGCGAGATTGCGCTGGGTTCTCAATTTCAGGAAGATGTTATCCTGATCATTTCTAACCTTAATAGTATGGAAGCCGTGGTTGATGTTGACGAGAATGATATTGTTTCAGTGGAACTGGGCGATAATGCTTCCATTGAGGTTGATGCCCTTTCGGATAAACCGTTTGAAGGCGTAGTGAGTGAAATTGCCAGTAGCGCCAAAATTGCTTCGGCCGGCAGCGCAGATCAAAAAACTGAATTTGAAGTGAAAGTAAGAATATCCAATGCGGGCAATAAATTACGGCCGGGCATGACTGCCAGCGCGGATGTAATTACCGAAGTTCGGGATAAAGCTATTGTTGTGCCCATCCAAAGTGTAACTGTGCGTACGCTTGATCAGTTAAAAAGCGGAATAGCGGAGAATGACTCAACCTCAGCCAATAAATATTCAGCTGATAAAGACGGATTTGTACAAGTTGTTTTTGTATTAAATGACAATGCTGTAAAAGCTGTTCAGGTGGAGACGGGCATCCAAAGTGAAACACATATCGAGATATTAGATGGTTTGGCTGCAGGCGATGAGATTGTTACTGGAAATTACAGGGCCATTAGTCAGGTTTTGGAAAATAATTCTAAGGTGGAAGTTGGCAATAACAGCGGAGATAATGGTTCAGGTGGCAACCCCTTAGCAGCGAGTAACTAGTGCCTGCCTCCAAAGTCATCCCTAAATGTCATTCTGAGTGGAGTGTAACGGAGTGAAGAATCCAATCGGTATTGGGAATGGACACCTGATGAAGGGGATGCTTCCCCCGACAGGTCGGGGGAAGGCTGTTCCTCAGCATGACATTAAAAAATATGACTTTATGGCCAAACACAAAATATCGAATAATAAAATAATTTTCTAACACGTTAATCAATTTATGATCGGTGAACAGCTTTATGAGTAAACTTCATGAAAGAATTGAAATCCTCAGGATAGCCATCGAGGCCATTCGTGGCTATAAATCCAGAGGCGTTTTAACCGCGTTGGGGATTATAATCGGGATCGTTGCGGTGGTTACCACGATGACGGCAGCCAATGGATTGTCTAATAATTTTAAAGAAAGTATCTCGGCTGTTGGCTCTGATGTTCTCCATGTTACTAAAACGCCATGGATATTCAATGGCAATTTTTTTCAGTTCCGGAACCGGCCAAACCTGACTTTGAAAGACAGCGAAAAATTGAAAAAAAGGCTGGTACATGCCACAGCGATAAACCCCACAACCAATACACGCCGGGATATAAAATATCGTTCCAATGTAATTGAAGGCACTACGATTATCGGGACTACGGAGGCACATATTGTTGTTGCAGGCGGCTTGCCTGAGTATGGCCGGTTTATGACTGAAAGCGATGTGCGCAATAAAAAGAAAATATGTGTAATCGGCGAACAGGTAAAAGAAAGACTCTTTAAAAATATTGATCCGATCAACAAAAAAATTAAAATAGGCTGGCATAAATTTACCGTTGTTGGTGTAATGGAAAGACAGGGCAGCGCTGGTTTTTTTGGTGGCCCGGATTATGACAGCCAGATTTATATCCCAATAACTTCCCTCGAAAAATATTATGGCGGATCGAACCGGAATTATACCATCTCAATAAAAAATGCTTCTATGGAAAGCATGGAAGATTTTAAGTATGAGATTATTGGTGAGATGCGCAAAATCCGTAAGCAACAACCTTTGGATAAAGATAATTTTGCCATTAATTCCATGGAGACCCTATTGGATGCCTATAATAATGTGATGGGTGTAGTAGTCATAATCGGGCTTGTTATTACGGGTATTTCCCTCTTTGTTGGAGGTATTGGTGTGATGAACATTATGTTTGTCTCCGTAACCGAACGGACCAGAGAGATTGGTATCCGCAAAAGTATTGGCGCTAAAAAGCGTTCCATCCTTTCACAATTTTTATATGAAGCCTCGATCATTTGTATGATCGGTGGTATAATTGGCGTGGTCCTTTCGTTTGGTGTGGCGGCGTTGATTAACAAATTTGTTATGCCGGCCAGTATTTCGTTGCCCATCGTAATAATTGCATTAATTATTTCAATTTTAACTGGGGTTATTTCCGGTTTTATACCGGCATTAAAAGCCTCTCGTTTAAACCCGATTGATGCATTGGCTTTTGATTAGGATTTATCCGTCATTCTGAATTTATTTCAGAATCCTTCAATTGAAATTGAGGCGACTTTTAGAGAAGAGGAAATAAAATATGAATATCAGCGAAGTTTTCCGGATGGCCATAACGGCAATCTGGGCACATAAATTGAGATCATTCTTAACATTGGTCGGGATAATTGCCGGCGTCTCTTCCATTATCGGTGTAATGACAGGTATTTCTGTAATACAAGGAACCATGGAAAGGGAAATGAGTGTTTTGGGCTCAACCGTTTTTCAGGTTCAAAAATGGCTGAATGGGCCTTCCACCCGTGCGGAGAGAATAAAAGCCAGTAAGCGGCGGCCAACCACTGTTGCACATGCCGATGCGATCAGGCAAAATGTGAGTACAGTCAGCCTGGTTGGGGCGGAGATTTGGAGCTTTGGGCACCGCGCCAGATACCGGGACAAATTGATCGATGGTAACCTGACGATTTGCGGAGGCACCCCGGAATACGGCCCAAATAATACACACAACATCGAGTATGGCAGAACAATTTCCTACGAGGATGTAAATGTTGGCCGGTCGGTGGTAGTACTGGGCTATGCCATTGCCAAAGAATTGTTTCCCTGGACGGACCCAATCAACAAGCAGGTAAAAATTGACGGCCATAAATATAATGTGATCGGTGTCTTCGAAGAGAAAAAATCAGCGTTTGGTGGCGGCTATGATAATTATACACTCGTGCCCATTACCCTTTTTCAGAAAATATACGGGATGAAAGACCCAAATAATGGCGGAAACATGCGTTCTGTTAATATTACTGTAAGGGCAAAATCCCCTGAGGTGATGCAGGATGCGTTGGCCGAGACACGTGCCTTAATGCGCCGGATGCGCGGTTTACAAGCCAATGAAGAAGATGATTTTACCATTTTTTCCAGTGAAAGTAATATAAAACAATTTAATAATATGACCGCCGGTGTAAAGCAGGGGGCATTTGTTATTGGTATAATTGCCTTGATCGTGGCAGGTATCGGTATTATGAATATCATGCTCGTTTCAGTAACTGAGCGAACCAAAGAAATTGGCGTACGTAAAGCGCTTGGCGCTAAAAGAAATAACATTCTTCTTCAATTTTTATTTGAGGCCATTGTCCTTTCAAATATTGGTGGGGTTATCGGTGTGGGGATTGGTTTTATCCTTGGTAATATTGTAAGTATTGTTTTTGGCTTTGATGTCAACATCCCTTTGGATTGGGCATTTATCGGCCTGGCATTTTGTACGGCGGTTGGATTGATTTTTGGAATGTGGCCGGCACATAAGGCTTCTTTGCTTATCCCGGTGGACTCTTTAAGGTATGAGTAGGTGGCCAAGCCTTGTCATTCTGAGTTGTTTTTGCGAAGAATCCCAACATTGAGAATTGGAAAACTATCAGGCTTGCGCGGTTGGGATGCTTCCTTCGTCAGCATGACAGATGGAATAGACTGTCATTCTGAGTTGCTTTTGCGAAGAATCCCGACATTGAGAATTAGAAAACTATCAGGCTTGCGCGGTTGGGATGCTTCCTTCGTCAGCATGACAGATGGAATAGGTTGTCATTCTGAGTTGTTTTTAACGAAGAATCCCGACATTGAGAATTGGAAAACTATCAAGCTTGTGTGGTTGGGATGCTTCCTTCGTCAGCATGACAAATGGGATAGGTTTTCATTTTGAGTTGTTTTTACGAAGAATCCCGACATTGAGAATTGGAAAATTATCAGGCTTGCGCATGTGGGGTGCTTCCTTTGTCAGCATGACAGATGGAATAGACTGTCGTTCTGAGTTGTTTTTGTGAAGAATCCCGACATTGAGAATTGGAAAACTATCAAGCTTGTGTGGTTGGGATGCTTCCTTCGTCAGCATGACACTCAAATTGGCTGTTTATGGACAAGCATTAATTATTTCCCTGGTTATCTATCGCCTTCTCCCAGGCTTTTTTCAGTGCCGGTTTAATACCACGGCATAAATAAACTGTCAATCCCCGTTCCCGTGCAAAAGGATTTGTAACCCGTCCTGCAATTTCAACCTTTTCAAAGAAATTTTCTACATTACTTAAACTTCCCCCAATCCAGAAAACCGTATTGACTTTTAACTCTCGTGGCAACCATGGGAAATAGTTGGAACTCATAGAAATAGCTTTTGGCAGATTATACTTTTGGCCATAAAAATCGACCGTGCTGGCCTCACCATAATTTTCGCCATAAATCACGCAGTTTAATTTCTCTTTTTCCGAGAATTGGTTGTATGAAAAAGCAATAATATCAGCCAACTCCTCCCAACCCAATTGATCCGCGTAATCCTGAGGCAGGTCATAAATCCGGCCGTTTTCCCAACGGTTGAGAACACCTAGTCCGGCTTCTTTGGCCAATTGTCCGTAATAAATCATGCCGCCCAACGGTAAAACAGGTAAGCTGTATGGCAGTACTGGGATAAATAATAAAATTGTAACAGCCGGCAGGGCAATCCTAATCCACATTTTTTTTATAAGCTGCTCGGCCAATAAGCCGCCAAAAGCAAACAGCATAAAATAGGAGCCGCCGATATAATAACTTTTCCCGTGCAGCAACATAAATATAAAAAAGTTGATCAGAAAAGCCCATCCCAATGGACGGTAAGTTTTTGTATCCTTACTAAAAAGAAGATAGGCGAGCCCACCCAACCAAAACAGTAGGACCGGCATGGCATTTATGGCCTGTTCGATTAAAAATTGTACGGGCGGGATGTGTACAAGTTGTGATTCGTTCAATGCGGCCATGTGGTGAAATACCGGAAAACCATGCAGCCATTGCCAAATCAGGTTCGGTAAAAAGATAAGAAAGGCGATCCCAATAGCTTGCCACGGCTGTTTTGTTTTAAATATTTCCCGTTCTTTGGAGAGTGCGATCGAGACCATCAAGGAAACGGCCCATAAAAACATTGTGTGTTTGGTAAGCATGCCCAGGCCAATGGCAACACCGGCCCATAAAATATACTTTTTGTTTTTTGACTGGAGATAGCTGATCACGAAATAACTTGTTAGAATCCAAAAGAAATAATTAAAAACAACAGGCATAAAATAATGATCGATACGCAGGTAAAGAGGTACAATTAAGAGTGTGATCATGGCAATGGTTTGCGCGAAGGCTTTTCCGCCAATCCGTTTTACAATCAACCCGGTTATAAAAATATTAAGTGCGCCAAACAGGGCCGGGAAAAACCGAACGGCAAATTCGGTATAACCAAAAATATGCTGGGCCAGCCATGCAAAGATAGCAATGACAGGTGGCGTTTCGATAAATCCCCAGGCCAGATGGTTGCCCATCTCAAAATACATAAATTCATCACGATGGATGCCATAACGGGCATAGGTGAGTAGGTGGATACAAAGTTTGATTAAAGCTGCTATGGCAATAATACCCCACTTTTGCACGAAGGATTTTAGGTTTAGTTTATTATGCATGTTGTCCTCTGATATTTTGGTTTAATAGCTGTTATTTTGTACTTGCGTTTTATGCGAAGAATCCGTGTATTTATCATTTACAATCCTTTAAAAAACATTGTGAACAAGTTAATTAGAAAAACAATAAACCATGTATTTACCAATCGGCGGGGCGTTCTATCTTATCGGACAGGACAGCCTCGTCACTCCTCTATAATGTTATTTTAGTGAATGGTTTGGATTGACTTTATTATTGCTTCTGAGTAGTATTCCATATTACCTACATGTGGAAGGAAAAATCTCATGAAGATAAAATGGATTATACTTTTTATCGTATTTATTAATACAGCGGCTGTTTCTCAACAAAAAATGTTAACGGCGGTTCTCGAGCTAAAAGGAGAAGGGATTCTTGATAGCGATGCCCGGCTGATTTCTTCGAGGCTTAGAACATATCTCTTTGATACCCAAAAATTTACTGTTGTTGAACGTGAAAAAATGAATGAAATATTAAAAGAACAAGGTTTTCAAATGAGCGGATGCACTAGTAATGAGTGTGCCGTTGAAGCCGGTAGATTACTTGGCGTAAAATATATTATTGCCGGTGATGTAGGAAAGATAGGCAAACTTTATACAGTTTCATTACGACTGATTGATGTGGAGACCGGGCGCTTGGTGCGTGTGATCTCTGAAGATTGCGAATGTGGTATTGAAGAGTTTTTAAAAAATACCATAAAAATTGCCTCCTATAAAATTGCCGGGCATACTAAAATTAAATCTGAAAAAAAGATAAAAGATTACCTTTATATTTCTTCCTTTGGAGGAATTGGCACAACGCCTTTGTTTAGTGAAATTTCAGTTGGGGGAACCTTTGCCTATGGCGATTCAAAAATTGGCAGGGTTGGAATTAGTACGGCTATAATCATTGATGAGCTTATTACAATAAACCTGTATTATGCCTACCCGCTTCATGTTTACAAAAAGTTTTCATTTGTGCCCCAACTTGGGATCGGCTATCTGGAAATGGATTATTATTATGATGAAGACACAGAAGAAACAGGAACTGCAACCGGGTTGGGAAGTTTCATCGGCGGTATAACGGAATTGGAATTAGCATCAAATTTAAATTTAGAAGTTAACTATTTTTACGGGTTCAGTTTTTCTGATTTTGATGCTAATTATGATACTATTTCTGCAGGATTGAGTTATAAGTTCTAGAGAAAATGATAATATTATAACTTACGATATTCCGAAGGCGTAATTCCCGCCAGTTTTTTAAAAGCATTGTTAAATGCAGATTTAGAATTATAACCAACCCTTTCGGCAATTTCTTCAATTACTACATTTGCCATTTTGGGGTCTCTTATCATCTCTTTGGCCGCATCAATCCTGTAGCTGGCAATCAATTCAAAAAAACTTTTTTGAAGTGATTCGTTTAATACCTGCGAGAGGGCATGAGGCGAAACGGCTATTTTTTTAGCCAAAGACGTAAGCGAAAGTGTACTGTCCAGCAAAGGCTTTTCTTCGTTCATAACCGTTTCTAATTTTTTCAGGATGGATGATTGCATCTCTGGTGTAAGGGAGGACTTTTCATATTTTTTGGGATTAATGACCAACCGCCCGGAAAAGAACCCGGAATCCCGTGTAATGGTA
>JAJRVW010000012.1 GCA_024277115.1 Calditrichota bacterium | reverse complement strand
TTTCTTTCACTAATCCTATATTTTGATTTTCTCTTTTTGCCATGTTTTTTCCTTTGTTTTTTTGGTCAAACTAAATTTAGGAAGGACATGGCAATTTTTCACATATTTGCCTTTTTACACAAATTTAAGGACGCAATCTCGTTTTTTACGCATGCTTAAAAAAAAAACAATAATACTATGAAAAAAAGATATTGTGATGTCTTGAAAAGTTTTACTGCCTTAGTCTTGAGCTAAATTTGGAAGTCCAAGCATACAAATTCGTGGAGAAAGGGGGAATTCAATAAAACACGTAACTGCGTTTGAGCATTCTTCTTACATCGAGCTCTGGTTGTTTTAAATAAAAAACCCTCCAGGATTTAATATCTTGGAGGGTTTAGTAAATGTATTTCTTACTACTATCTTCCGCTGGATCTCTTTAAAAACTTATAATATTCGCTATCCGTAGAAAGTATCAAAACATCCTGATCTGTAAATGTTTTCTTATAGGTTTTAAGGGTTTCCATAAAACGGTAAAACTCACGCGCATCGGCGTTTTGGTTAAAAGCGCGCGCATAAACCGCCGTGGCTTCGGCATCGGCCTTACCTACAATTTCCTGCGATGTACGGTATGCCTCAGACTGAATGCGTTTTAACTCACGTTCTTTATCCCCAAGGATTTTTGACGCCGCACCCTGTCCTTCACTTCGGAACTTATCGGCAATCCGCTTACGCTCAGTAATCATCCGCTCATACACTTTGCGGCGTACTTCTTCAATATAATTGATGCGCTTAAACTGAAGGTCGAGCAGCTCAATACCCAATTCTTTCGTCCGTACCGATGCGTTTGCCAATATTTCACGGCTAATTTTTGCCCGGCCAATTTTTATGGTTGGGAAGGTATCATCACCTTCGTCAAGTATGAGCGTATCTACCACAACAGGTTCGCGGTTGGTGTTACGCACGATCTCAACCAGATCATGATTAGCCACGGCATTACGGGTTTCTCCATCTAAGATATCATCCAAACGGGCCTGGGCGCCAAGCTCGTCACGTACGCGCTCAAAATATAAAAGTGGATCGGAAATGTGCCAGCGGGCATAGGTATCTACGTGGATATAACGCTTGTCACGTGTTGGTAACTGGTTCGGGTCGCCGTCCCATTCTAAGAATCGTTTATCAAAAAAGTTAGCTTCTTGTACCACGGGAATTTTAAAATGTATCCCCGGTTTGGTAATCGCTTCGCCAATCGGCCGTCCGAACTGGGTAATAATTACCTGTTGTGTTTCATCAACCGTAAAGGCCGATGCTTTAATCAAAATTAAAATTAAAACAACAAGGATACCTGTTAGTAGGGTTTTCTTATTTTCCATTCTTTAAGACCTCCTGATTATAATTAAACAGAGGTAAAATTCCGGAAGCTTTATTATCCGTAATTATTTTTTTACCTACTTTGGATAAAATTTCTTCCATGGTTTCTAGGTACATCCTTTGGCGGGTCACTTCACGCGCTTTCGCATATTCTTTATATAAAGCCGTAAAACGATTGGCCTCGCCTTTTGCGTTGTTCACACGCTCCAGGGCATAACCCCTGGCTTCTTCGATTTGCTGTTGGGCACGCCCTTCGGCACGGGGAACAACTTTATTATATTCCGATTTCGCCTGGTTAATCAGTTTTTCTTTTTCCTGTTCGGCCTCATTCACTTCATTAAAAGATGCTTTAACTTCGTCCGGTGGGTTTACATCCTGCAAAATTACCTGATCAATTTTTATCCCGGTTTCGTACTGCGTCAGGATTTCCTGTAATTTCAGTGATACAGTTATTTCTATATCCTGGCGGCCAACGGTAATAATTTCGTTTACTGTCCTGTCGCCTACCACTTCACGCATCACGGCTTCGGTTACATCGCGTAAGGTTTGTTTGGCGTTGCGCACTTTAAATAAATACAAATATGGATCGTTTATACGGTATTGAACGATCCATTCTACCTGTGCAGCGTTTAAATCGCCCGTAAGCATAAGCGATTCGCTCTTAAAATTCCCGGGCATATAGCGTGTACGAACATCCGCCCGCGCAGTTTTAAAACCAAACTCCTCTTTAAGCTGCCTTTTTACTGGCACTTTTTGCATGGTTTCCACACCAAACGGGATTTTAAAATTTAACCCCGGTTGAACGGTACGGCTATATTTGCCGAATGTAAGAACCACACCGACTTCCTCCGGCTCTATTGTAAACACCGAGGACATTACAAACCACAAAACCAGTATACTGGCAACCACTAGCTTCACAGTTTTGCCTGATATATTTGGCGGTTTAATATTATTTAGATCAAATTGTTGTTGGGCCATCAATGCCTCCTTATTTTATGAAAACAGGACCGGGAGCTTTATCCCGCTATCCCATATTTTTGATTTGTTTTTTAGAATTTGAGTTAGTCTGATCAACCTGATCGGACAAAACTTACTACTTCCCATCCTCACAGGCAAGTAAGATCGAACGGTTGCCTGAGAGATATTATCGTTACACTTATTAAAAAGGAAAAGTGATAAAATATTTTACTATTGCTGTTTTTTTGATTTTCTTTGTCTTCTAAAATCGTCTGCCTTAAATTTAATCAACTTAACTAAAAAACGAGCCCTATGACCGACAATACTTTTTATATCCATCTTTTCCGGTTTTACAGCAAATGCCTCACTTTTCCTTACGAAGAATTGCGCCTGGAATTGCAGCACATATTCCGTCAGCTGGAAATTAATAATCGAAATGAGATGGAAGAACATTTGGCTGCCCACGCATTGGAAATCCTCAATTATTTCCAGGGAGAAGATATGAGCGCCCTGCAGGCAGAATTTACACGCATGTTTACCCATGACGAAGATCAGGACCCTTTGGTTTCAATTCTTTTTACAGATTATGGCAGGGGTGAAAATACAGAGCACATTTTGGATGCAATGTACGAGAATCTGGTGGATATTAGTTTTGATGAATCACCCGATTCAATTCCCAATTTAATGGAATATTATTCTTTGTTGGCTGAATCGGAAGAGATAAATAATGCCGTTAAAGATTTTTCATCGATTATTGCCCCCTTTAGCCAAAAATTATTGCCTGGTACAACCCTGGGCTTTTACAAAGAAGTGTCCAAAGGTTTGAGTGAAATTAGCGAGATTTTTGAAGAATAAAATCTTGGATTATTGGATTAAAGAATTATTGCACTCAAATATTTTGTACTCAAATTTACTGACTGATGCCTCGTTCCGAATCTCCGGATTCGGAATGAATTGAGTTGAAACTTTGTTTCGGCTTTTAAAATTTTAAACCCCGTTTATAGAAAAAGATTTTTCTTTACACTTTAACTTCTTTTCGTTAATCTTTCTTCATGGCCATTAAAATTGAAAACAAACATATTTCTTTAAGTGTCCGTGACCTCGTCCCCGCAACACAAAATTCCCAAATTTTATCCTCCTTTCCCTTGCCGCAACGTGGGGCTTTGGGGCGGCAAGCCCAAACCTGGTTGCAAAAAGGGCGTAACAAAAAACAGGGCATGTTCCACGCAGAATACACATTAAACCGGACATACAATTTTCTGGATTATACATTTCAGATAAGCGGCCGAATTGACGGTGTTTTTAAGTTGCCCGACCGCGCCGAAATTGAAGAAATCAAAACGGTCATCTTAAAAAAAGGGGCGTTTTCAAAAGTTGATTCAGAATTGTACCCGAGCTTTTTGCAACAGCTTTTGCTCTATGCCTACCTTTTACAAGACGAGTTGAACGGCCTGGAAATTGTACCGTACCTCGTGCTTGTTAATTTGGTGGATTATAAGGACCGCACCTTCCCAATAAAATATAACCGGGCCGCCGTCGAGACAATCTTGCAACAGCGTTTTGGGGCGATTATTAACGAACTGGAAGAAGGCCAATCGGAGCTTAAACGACGTGAAGCGGAATTGGGCCTGGTACAATTTAAGCTGGCCGAAAACCGCCCGCAGCAAAATACCATGATCGAGAAAGTGAAGGGTGTTTTAGAAGCCCGCCGGCACCTGATGGTTTCCGCGCCAACCGGAACAGGCAAAACAGCCGCGGTACTTTTTCCGGCCATCCAATACGCTTATGCCCGGGATAAACGGATTATGTTTGTCACCTCCAAAACATCGCAGCAGGAAATTGTAAAAGAGACTGTGAAGCCATTGCTGGAACAGGGTTTGGACATGAAGGTCACTTTCCTGAAGGCCTCACAAAAAATGTGTGCCAATGATGTGTTTTTTTGCCATGAAGCGCACTGCCCTTTTGCCCGCAAATATAAGGAACGCCGCGACGACTCGGGTATTGTTTCCCGCCTATTGGAGGGCGCGCTGATTACACCGGAAAAGGTTTACGAGGAAGCCGTGGCCGAAGAGTTATGTCCGTTCGAGCTTAACGTGGATGTAAGCCTACACAGCGATTTAATCGTTGGCGATTATAATTATATTTTTGACCCGGCGGTTCAATTACGAAAGTTATTTTTTGCTAAAGATTATTCGGATTGGGTTTTGATAATCGACGAGGCACATAATTTATATGAACGGGGACGGAATTATTTATCGCCGCAGATTGCCCGCCAAAAAGTACGGCTTTTGTCAAAATCGTTAAAATCAAAAAAGGAAAAGGTTTTTAAAGTTTTAAAAAAAGCCCTTGCAGAAATTGATCGGCTCTTTGACACCCTCCAACTGGAAGGTGAGACCCATTTTGCCAACCAACAATATTTTGAAGCCGAAATAAATATCGTGGCCTGGGATGAGGCTTTTACATTTTATGAATCCGCCTATATTTCGTACCTGATCTATAAAATCCGCAAAGGTATTTTAATTATGGACGACCCATTGGAAACGCTCTATTTTTTATTACGGCGATTTTTACAGGTAGCCCGTTTTAAAGAAGCCGCTTTTGTAACCTATTACGATGCCGCCGATGGAGGTGTTTTAAATATTCAGTGCAATGACCCTTCTGTATACCTTGGCCAGAAAATTGATAGTTTCCACTCGGTTGTCGCCATGTCGGCCACACTGGACCCAATCAATTATTACAGCGATGTTTTGGGCTTTCCTGCCGAGCGTACGCAACGCCTGGAGCTGGATTCGCCGTTTCCAAAAGAGAACCGTAAAATTATAATCGTCCCGCATATTTCCACCCGTTTTAAAGACCGTAAAAATAATTATGC
>JAJRVW010000191.1 GCA_024277115.1 Calditrichota bacterium | reverse complement strand
ATTTACCCGCTGCATAAAAGAAATGAATATGGGCAAACTTTCCATGTGCCTGACCATGCTCAAGATTAAAGGTGGTAAAATGCAAATTTCCACCGCTGGCATGCCGCCCTCTTTTATTTTTAGAGAGGATACAAAAGTGGTTGAAGAACATCTCTTTAAAGCCATGCCATTGGGCACTATGATGAAGTTCCCCTACGAGGTGAAAGATACTACGCTTAAGACAGGAGATACGATTCTGTTGATGAGTGACGGCCTGCCCGAGTTGCAAAATGAGAATGAAGAAATGTACGGCTATCAACGCATCCGCAACGGTTTTGAAGATGTAGCGGAAAAACAGCCAGAAGAAATTATTACGTTTTTGAAAAATGAAGGCAAAAATTGGAATGACGACCAGGCTCCGGATGATGATGTGACCTTTGTGGTGATTAAGGTGAAGTAAAGGATTATTAGAATCGATGCCATCGCTTTGAGCGATGGCATCGGGGAATAACAACAAAGCAGTGTCATTCTGAGCGAAACGCAGTGAAGCGAAAAATCTCCTTTTTTCAATGATAGGATGTTGAATCAAGTTCAACATGACGGACAATTCTGTCATTCTAAGCGGAATGCAATGGAGAGAAGAATCATAGGGCTATCGCAGCAGGGATCCTTCGTACCTCAGGATGACAACATCATCGTGTCATTCTGAGCGAAACGCAGTGGAGAGAAGAATCTCCTATTTTCAATGCTAGGATGTTGAACCAAGTTTAACATGACGGACAATTCTGTCATTCTGAGCGGAATGTAATGGAGAGAAGAATCCTGTGGCTGTCGCAGCAGGGATCCTTCGTACCTCAGGATGACAACACCAACGTGTCATTCTGAGCGAAGCCCCGGATGATGATGTAACTTTTGTAGTGATTAAGGTAAAGTAAGGATAACGTAGTACAGATGCCATCGCTTTGAGTGATGGCATCCGTTAAGGCATATATGCACAAAATGAGAGCCATTAAATCAAATACAGCAGGTAGAGAAAAATGATAAACAGAATAGCTATTACAAAATTATACATCATATTTGTGCTGATTATATCATCCAGCCTGATGGCACAACGAAACTATCTTTTTACAGAATTTAAAGATATAGAGAAGCTTTCAAGTAGAAAGATCAATGATTTCTACCAGGATAGTTACGGTTTTCTGTGGATGGCGACACCCGACGGGTTAAACAGATATGACGGTCGGAATATAAAAGTCTATAAAAACCGTCAAGGGGATGACAGCACTCTTCCTGATAATGAATGCTATGTTTTACTTGAAGATAATGAAAAAAGCATGTGGGTGGCATGCTTTAATCAAATAGGAAAACTGGACAGATCAAAAGGAAAATTTAAAGCATACACAATGGAGAACCTCCCGGGAAAGAATTTCGTTAGGTTTTCCTCATCATTACTTGATCTCGATGGCAATATCTGGTTTACAACGACGCAACATGGCGTTCTGATTTATGATAAACCAAACGATGTCTTTAAAAGGGTAAATCTCGATTCATCCGGCACGGGTGGTGCTTGGGGTGCCGTGAATGATATTATTGAACTGAAGAATGGCGCAATTATAGCTGCCGACTACAAAAATGGTCTGAAAAAATACAACAAAGACAGGGGTATTTTTGAGGATTTTTATCTAAAACCTGGCTATAGTCCTTCTAAGGTTCAGATTATTTATGAAGATTCTAAAGGTTATATATGGTTTGCAGGAGACAATCTTCTTATAAAATATTCCCCATCCCAATACACGGTAGTAAAGTATGATTTATTGAAGTATTCATATTTAAAAAGTAATCATAATCAACTAACAGGAGTATTGGAAGATAACGAAGGTAATATGTGGATTTCAACACGGGCTCACGGATTATTTAAAATTGAGATCGCCTCTGAAACCCCTCTTCAATTCACGCACAACCGCTCACCTATTTCCAGTATGGAAAGCAATGCCATAAGGAAATTATTCAAAGATAAATTTGGTATTATATGGATTGGTTTTCAATTCGGCGGAATAAACAAACTGGATACACAAATTGAGCCTTTTGTTTTTACCCCGTTGTCAGAATCGGATAATGAACAGGGTACTACAAACATTGTTAAACAAATTGTTCCCTCTCCTCTTAACCGGGATGAAATAATTATAGGAACATCTACAAGAGGCATTTACTCATATAATCTCAAAGAAGATAACTCCAAATATAAGTTTAGCAACCTATATAAGATTGCTAAAGATTCCATTACAAATATTACCGGCCTAACTGTTGATAACAATGGCAATATATGGTTTACACAGGGTAATAGTTGGTTGAAAAAACTTGATTATGTTACAAAACAAATCACTACGTTTAAATCCCCTCATAAAGGTAAGACATCCTTTCCTTATATAAATAGTTCGCTCAATATGAGCCCTACAGGAAATATATGGATAAGTTCAAACCATGGTACAGATGAATATAATCCTGTTAAAGATACTCTCGTTGCCGTTTCAACCATAATGAATAAAAAAGTTGACCCCAAACTTAAAAACTTTGTGTCCCAGATAATAAATGATCGAACGGCGTTAGCTTCAATCTTAAAAATAGGTGAAGGTGAAAATCTTAAAAAAACTTTTAGTTTGGCGGAAAAGCAGAAAATACTATTAACCTGTGTTGGTGAAGGCAGGGCTTTAGGACAGATGTTTGATTTCGGATCGTTATTATCTTCTGAGGGAAATATCATTTGGGCAATGGATGATTTATTACAGACGTATTACTCGGGGGGCGGGTTTAAAAACAGGATCGCTTTTAAATGTCTGGACTTAGAAGCAGGAGAATACAAACTCCAGTTTATTTCTGATATTGGACACTCTTATGGCGATTGGAATACATTGGCGCCAGCAGATTCAAACTGGTGGGGAATCCAGGCATTTTCAGTATCTGAAGCTGAATATTCTAATATTAGAAAACTAAACGAAGCCGGTGTTAATAATAATAACTTTGCTCCCTATGAGCAAGGCGTGAGTTTAGAGCTTAGTAAGAAATATTCAAACAATATCTGGATTGGTAGTGGTAGTAATAGTTTTTTTAGATATAATATTGCTACAAAAAAATATACACAATACAATTATGATGCGGTAAACAGATCTTCTGCTTCTAATGTTGTTTTCTGTATTTATGAGGACCTTGATGGGATTGTCTGGGCAGGTACATACAATAGTTTAATCCGACTTGAACCTGAAAGTGGAAAGCTTGATATATTTACAACAGACGAGGGGCTTCCCGGCGGTATAATTTATAGCATAATTGAAGACAATAACGGTGCCCTCTGGATCAATAATTCAGGCGGTCTATCAATACTTAACAAAAATGCACCTGTCGAAAAATATGTGTTCATTAACTATGACTCCAGGGATGGCTTAACAGGACATGCTCAAGAACGCACTACTGCCGTCTGGAAGAATGAGGAAGGCAGGATATACTATGGTGGTAAAAATGGAGTAATATCATTTATACCGGGTGCCATAAATAAAATCAAACCTGATATCGTTATTCATGATCTTAAAATAAAAGAGATATCAATATTCGATGATCTGTCTGATGTGAAAATTGACAGTGGGATTCTTAACGCAAAAAAAATTGAATTACCCTATTATCAAAACGATCTTTCTTTCGACTTTTCCGTGATACATTTTGCAAGGCCCGGGAAGAACAAATTAGCTTATAAGTTGGACGGGTACAGTACAAAATGGATAGATTCTGACAGGGATTATGCATCATTTACTAACTTAGACCCGGGAGAATATACTTTTAAAGTAAAAGGGGCCAATGGGGATGGTGTCTGGAATGAGACCGGCAAGGAACTAAAAATAACTATATCACCTCCCTGGTGGTTTACAACTTTCGCATATATCGGTTATGGCCTCATTTTTATCGGAATTATCTTCGGAAGTGACCGTTTCCAGAGAAGGAGAATTCTGGGAAAAGCCAGAGAAAAGCTAAAAATACAGGAGGCAGAACACCGTGCCGAGGCAGCAGAACTTCAGGCACGTGCCATACATGCTGAGCATGAACGCAAAACAAAAGAACTGGAAGAAGCCCGCCAGTTACAGCTTTCCATGCTGCCCAAAGAACTACCACAACTACCCAATCTGGATATTGCCGTATATATGCAAACGGCAACAGAGGTCGGCGGGGATTACTATGATTTTCATGTAGGCTTGGATGGCACATTAACTGTTGTTATCGGAGATGCGACCGGCCACGGCATGAAAGCCGGCACCATGGTCACAACGGCCAAAACCCTTTTTAAAAGCTATGCATCCAACCCGGACATTCTGTTTTCTTTCCAGGAATTTACCCGCTGTATAAAAGAAATGAATATGGGCAAACTTTCCATGTGTCTGACCATGCTCAAGATTAAAGGTGGTAAAATGCAAATTTCCACCGCCGGGATGCCGCCCTCTTTTATTTTTAGAGAGGATACAAAAGTGGTGGAAGAACATCTCTTTAAAGCCATGCCATTGGGCACTATGATGAAGTTCCCCTACGAGGTGAAAGATACTACGCTTAAGACAGGCGATACGATTCTGTTGATGAGTGACGGCCTGCCCGAGCTGCAAAATGACAAAGAAGAAATGTACGGCTATAAACGCATCCGTAACTGTTTTGAAGATGTAGCGGAAAAACAGCCGGAAGAAATTATTACGTTTTTGAAAAATGAAGGCAAAAATTGGAATGACGACCAGGCCCCGGATGATGATGTGACCTTTGTGGTGATTAAGGTGAAGTAAAGAATTATTAGAATCGATGCCATCGCTTTGAGCGATGGCATCGGGGAATGACAACAGGGCCGTGTCATTCTGAGAGAAATGCAGTGGAGCGAAGAATCTCTTTTTTTCGTTGAACCAAATTTAACATGACGGACAATTCTGTCATTCTGAGCGTAACGCAGTGAAGCGAAGAATCCCATCTGCAACTAAGAACGCCCCTCGTCTGTGTTCGGAAAGAGGCACTTGTTCTTCATGGTGAGCGGAGATGAATCATTTTTCGGATTGGATGATGGGTAAAGAAAAACAGGTATACTGGCTGACGCTTATGGGATCCTTCGTGCCCAGGATGACAACACCATCGTGTCATTCTGAGCGGAATGCAATGGAGTGAAGAACCTTTGGCTGTCGCAGTAGGGATGCTTCGTTCCTCAGTTGCAAATCCCGATGTTCCAGATCGGGGCATGACAAGCTTTACTTGAGGAGAGGCTTCGGGAGATGACAGCATGGCCGTGTCATTCTGAACGTAAAGCGGTGGAGCGAAGAATCCTGTGGCTGTCGCAGCAGGGATCCTTCGTGCCTCAGGATGACGGCAAGACCGTGTCATTCTGAGCGGAATATTTCCATTTTATCAATGACAATTGAGTAATAAAAAACAAACAAAGAATACACCAACCCTATCTGGAGGATAAATGAAAAATCTAATCAGGCTGATACAAATTAGTCTTTTTCTGGCAATAACACTTTTTGCCCAGGAAAAACCCATGGCCCTAAAAGGCGCCAAAATATACACCGCTGCCGGACCAATCATCGCCAATGGCGTGTTGATTATTCAAAACGGAAAAATCCTGGCTGTTGGTAATGCAGATCAGATTTCAATCCCTACCGGCGCGGATGTGCAGGACTTGAAAGGAAAAGTTATTTTGCCCGGTCTGGTCGATACACACTCGCACATTGGCATCGATTTTGGTTATGATTCAGATTCCCCCACTCACCCGGACCTTAGAATGTTGGATGCGATCAACCCACGGCACGACTCCTTTAACCGTGCCCGGGCAGGCGGCATCACAACGGTAAATATTATGAATGGCTCCGGCCATTTAATGAGCGGGCAAACCGTTTATTTAAAATCAAAAAGGGTTGAAACAATCAACGAAATGGTTTTTTGTGATGATCTTTTAAATGGCATTTGCGGTGGCATGAAAATGGCCAATGGAACTAACTCAATCAAGAAAAAGCCCTTCCCTGCCACACGCGGAAAATCTGCCGCCATAATAAGATCGCTCTTTTATAAAGCCATCGATTATAAAAAGAAGATTGAAAAGGCCGATGGCGATCCCAATAAAATGCCGCCGTTTGATATTGGCCTGAATGCCTTGGTAGAAATTCTTGACGGTAAACGGATCGTGCACCACCACACACACCGGGCAGATGATATTTTGACTGTGCTCAGATTAAAAAAGGAGTTCGGCTTTAAAGTGGTTTTGCACCACGTAAGCGAGGGTTGGAAAGTGGCCGATGAGATTGCAAAAGCCAATGTGCCCTGCTCTGTCATCATGATCGATTCGCCCGGCGGGAAGCTTGAAGCGGTTGATTTGCGTTTTGAAACGGCTAAAATTTTACGGGATGCCGGCGTATCCGTTGCGATGCACACAGATGACTGGATTACCGACAGCCGCCTGTTTATCCGCTCTGCTGCCCTGGCCATGCGTGCAGGACTATCGGAAGAGGATGCTATAAAATCCCTGACTATCGAAGGGGCGAAAATGCTTGGCCTGGAGAAACGGGTTGGCTCTCTGGAAAAAGGAAAAGATGCTGATTTTATTATTCTTAGCGGCTACCCTTTTAGTATTTACAGCCATGTGGAGCAAACCTGGATTGATGGCAAAAAGGAATTTGACCGCTCCAATAAAGAGGATTACAAATTTGCAGTAGGCGGATACAATGTGTATAAATCTGCCAGCCACACCCATAATATTGATGAGGAATAATAATTATGAATATTTTAAAGGAAACACCAAACTGCCATTCTGAATTATTTTTTAATACTTTAAATCAAGGATTGAGTGGCTGGGAAGACTCCCCCTAATAAAAACCAAAGATCCTCCACTCCACTGCGTTTCATTCAGGATGACAATCGGGGCATTATTAAACTAATGGTAATTTTATTGTTATTTATATTTACCGCAAATAGTTCCTATGCACAGATTGCCATAAAAGCAGAAAAAATTTACACCATGGCAGGCAACGTCATCAACAACGGCGTTATTTTGTGTGAGAATGATAAAATCACAAAAATTGGAAAAGTAGATGAAATTGACATCCCGGCTCATTATAAAATAATTGAGGGCAAAATTGCCACACCGGGATTAATTGACGCACACAGTGTTGTGGGGCTTGCAGGAATTTACAATCAAAAGCATGATCAGGACCAGTTGGAAACATCCGACCCCATCCAACCCGAACTACGCGCTTTGATGCTTATAACCCAAAAGAGAAACTTGTACGCTGGCTTTTGGAATTCGGTGTAACCACAATCAATACAGGCCACGCGCCGGGCGCCCTTTCCAGCGGCCAAACGATGATCGTAAAAACCGATGGCAGTTTTAAAGGCAATATTCTCGATTCAACCTCCGCTGTGGTTTTCTCTTTAGGCACAGAAGTATCCGGTAAATTTAAAAAACCGGGCACACGGCCCAAAGGTATCGCTATGTTACGAGAAGCCTTTTACAAAGCGAAAAACTATCTCAGCAAAACGGATGAGGACAAGGCGCCCTTTAATTTAGAGAATGATATTTTGGCCCAGGTACTTACGAAAAAAGTCCCGGCCATTATAACAGCTAACACGGCTGTGGATATTTTAGCCGCCCTACGCCTGGCCAAAGAATTTCATTTCAACCTAATCCTTGATGGCGCAGCAGAATCATATCTTGTAATTGATGAAATAAAAGCGGCCGATGTGCCGGTTATTTTGCATCCGATGATGGCACGCATAAAAAACCTCTCGTTTGAAACGCACAAACTTTTGGCGGAAAATAATATTCTATTTGCCATTCAGGGTGGATACGAATCGTACGTGCCTAAAACGCGCAATGTATTTTTTGAAGCAGGCATTGCCGCCGCAAACGGGTTAAGTTTTAAAGATGCCCTGGCCTCAATTACTATTTCTGCAGCAAAAATATTAAAAATTGATAAACAGGTAGGAACCATCGAAACTGGAAAAGACGCAGATATTGTTCTATTTGATGGCGATCCATTTGAATACACAAGCCATGTGTGCACAGTAATTCAGGATGGAAAACTAAAACACTCGACATGTAAATAGTTGTATTAAAATAGGCCCTATTTTGAAAAACTTATTCCTACTACCTATAAGAAAATATTTCACCCAAAAGTCATTTTTAATTTTCGGATTACTTTTTAGTCTGTCCATTAACATGATTTATGCCCAAACCAAAGCGGTTCAATTTGACCGCTTTTCCACCCGCGACGGCTTATCGCAAAACAGGATTTTTGATATTGTACAAGACAACCTGGGCTTTATCTGGATTGGCACCGAGGATGGCCTGAACCGCTATGACGGCTATGAATTTAAAGTGTTTAAAAATATGCCTGGCGACAGCACTTCCCTGAACAGTAATTTTGTCCAAACCCTGCATATCTCTCAAAAAGGTGATCTCTGGCTTGGTGGGGGATTGGCCGGCTTGAATAAATACAATTCGGAAAAGGGGACTTTTACAAATTTTAATAATAATCATTTTGATCAGCGAACAATTATAAGCAATGATATTCGTGATATCAGCGAGGATAAAAAGGGTAATTTGTGGGTAGCGACCTATGAAAGGGGCTTTGATTATTTAGACATTTCAACCAACACCTTTTATCACATGGCAAATATGCTGCCTCAGGGATATAGTTTTAATAATCAGTTTCTGCGCTTTATCCATCAGGATAGCGCGGGAAGATTATGGGTTGGCGGGCAAGGCAAACTGCACTTATTTAAAGTTGATTACCATGAAAACGGGATTCCAAAACTGATTCCCATCAAACTAAAAAATCAATTTTTTCAGTTTGCGGCCAATGCAATAGAGGAGGATAATAAGGGCAATATCTGGATTGGGACAAGTTTTGAGGGCCTTTATTATTATAATCAGGAAAAGAAGACATTGGAATCTTTTCATATTAAAATGGAAAATAGCAACTTCTCTAAAATGATAATACGATGTATGGAATCAGATGAAACCGGCAACTTATGGCTGGGTGGTTATTATAGTGAAAACGGGCGAGATATTTCATTCGACAATGGCTACGGTTTATTAAAACTCAACACCAAAACAAAATTTTTACAACAATTTAAGAATAATCCTGAAGATCAAAAAAGTGTCAGTAGCAGTGATATAGCTTCCCTGTTTAAGGATAGAACAGGCGTGCTCTGGGTTGGAACCGATCTTGCCGGCATTAATAAATATGATAAATCGGTTATCAAATTTGGTATCATAAAACCCAGTACGCATATAAAAAGTAAATTCAATCTCGATGCCGTCCGTGCTTTTTATGTTGATAATAAAAAAGATTTATGGATCGCAACCGCGTTAGGCGGAATCCTTAATTATAACAAATCAACCGATGTTTATAAACATTATTTATATGATCCAAATAATATAAATACAATCAGCTCAAATTTTGGCATGTGCATATACGACGATGGGCGCTATCTGTGGATAGGTACTTTTTCCGGTATAAACCGTTTTGATCCTAAAACCAATTCATTTAAACGATTTTACCTCGATCCAACACAAACGACACCTCTTGGATCAGAAGCAGATAGGTCGGTAAACTCGGTAAATTATAACATTATTGAGATTAAAAAAATACCCGGGTTTTTATGGTATGGCTCTAATAGTGGCGGGCTGGTCCGCTTCAATAAAAATGATTTCACATTTAAAAACTACACTTATGACCCGGAAAATGAAAACAGTTTTAATAACCGTGATAACTTTGTACGAACCGTTTTCTACACCAATCTATACCCAAATGAAATATGGGCAGGTACCACACACGGTATCAATATTTTAAATTTAGAAACAGAAACCTTCAGATATTATATCAATGATCCCAAAAACCCAAACAGCCTTAGTCATGATAATATTATGCAGTTTTATGAAGATGAAGACGGCTATATCTGGATATCGACTTATGGCGGCGGGCTTAACCGGTTTGACCCTAAGACCGAAGAATTCTTACACTTTACAGAGGCAAACAGTGATATACCCAATAATGCCGTTTATGGTGTTTTACCGGATGAACAAGGAAATTTATGGATGTCCACAAATAATGGCATTAGTAAGTTTAATCCTAAAACCTTTGAATTTAGAAATTACACTGTTGATGATGGCCTGCAAGGTGAAGAATTTAATGGTGGCGCACTTTTTAAAAGCCAAGCTGGTGAAATGTTCTTCGGTGGTATTGAAGGGATTAATTCTTTCTTCCCTACGGATGTGATTGACAACCCAATAAAGCCGGCCATTGTTCTTACCGATCTGAAAATTTTCAATGAATCCGTTAAAGTCGGTGCGGAAGATTCTCCACTAGATCGGCAAATATCCGACACAGAGGAGATCATCCTTGCCTACTGGCAAAACGATATATCTTTTGAATATGTTGGACTGCATTTTGCCAATCCATCCAAAAACAAGTATGCCTTCAAGCTGGAAAATTATGAAAACGAATGGCGTTATGTGGATAATATCCGCATCGCCACGTATACCAATCTTGACCCGGGCGAATATACTTTTTATGTAAAAGGCGCCAACAGCGATGGTTTGTGGAATGAGCAAGGCAGCTCCATTAAATTGACGATCTTATCGCCCTGGTGGCGCACATACTGGGCTTATTTCGGTTATTTTTTATTAGCAACATTAACCCTTTTGGGCTTTGATAGAATTCAACGTGCCCGTGTTAAAGCAAAAGAGAAACACCGTGCCGAGATGGCTATCCTGGAAGCAGAAAATAAACGGAAATCCGAAGAACTGGAAGAAGCCCGCCAATTACAACTTTCCATGCTGCCCAAAGAATTGCCCCAACTGCCCAACCTGGATATTGCCGTTTATATGCAAACCGCCACAGAGGTCGGCGGGGATTATTATGATTTCCATGTGGGTCTAGATGGCACCTTAACCGTTGTTATCGGCGATGCCACCGGCCACGGTATGAAGGCGGGAACAATGGTCACTACGGCTAAATCGCTTTTTAACAGCTATGCGCCTAACCCCGATATTTTATTTTCATTCAGTGAGATTACACGTTGTATAAAACAAATGAACTTTGGCAAGCTCTCCATGTGCCTGACCATGCTTAAGATTAAAGGCGGTAAAATGCAGATTTCTACTGCCGGGATGCCACCCTCTTTTATTTTTAGACAAGATACAAAAGTGGTGGAAGAACTTTTGTTTAAAGCGATGCCTTTAGGTACCATGCTAAAATTTCCTTATGAAGTGAAAGACACTACACTAAGAACGGGCGACACCATTTTACTTATGAGCGACGGCCTGCCCGAGCTACAAAATGATGACGAAGAAATGTACGGGTATAAACGCATCCGTAACGGATTTGAAGATGTAGCAGAAAAACAGCCGGAAGAGATTATTACCTTTTTGAAAAATGAAGGCAAAGCCTGGAACAACGGCCAAGCCCCGGATGATGATGTGACCTTTGTGGTGATTAAGGTGAAGTAAATAATTATTAGAATCGATGCCATCGCTTAAAGCGATGGCATCGGTTATTAAAAAAAGGCAACTCTGTCATTCTGAGCGAAACGCGGTGAAGCGAAGAATCCTGTGGCTGTCGCAGTACGGATCCTTCGTTCCTCAGGATAACAAAGTGATGTGTCATTCTAAGCGCAATGCAATGGAGCGAAGAATCCCATCAATTTAAAAGAAGAATTAATGTTTAAAAATTATAAATATGAGAATGATATAATCTTTGTAAGTATAAAAAAGTAAAGAAGATAATGAGAAACCAAAAAAACTATCACCTTAAAACTTTGATAATGTACTTAATAATCCTGTTCAGTTTACCTTCATTGGGGTTTGCTGTGCAGAATGAATTGCTTTACAAACAAATTACTACAAAGGATGGCCTGCAGGATGACAATACCAGGGTTGTTGAACAGGATGCGCAGGGATATATGTGGTTTGGCACCCGGTCTGGATTAACGCGCTATGACGGTATCAGTTTTAAAACTTTTACATTCGACCCACATGCCCCCGACGGATTAAGCGGAAACGATGTATTATCTCTTCATAATGATAAATTTGGAAACCTTTGGATTGGGACAATAAATGGTTTGTGTAGATTTGAAACAAGGTTTGACAAGCCACTACAAATACCAATCAGGATAGGCGAGAAAGTACTATCTCCTTCCGTATCGGATATTAGTTCGGATGACGCGGGAATAATTTGGTTCTCAACTTTTCAAAATGGTTTCTTTTCATATAATCCTTCCAACGATAAATTTGCTCAGTATTCTAAGAAGTCCAATGCACCAAATGGACTATTGAGTAACACCACACATAAAATATTATGTGCTAGTGACAGCTTAATTTGGATCGGTACAAATAAAGGTTTGAATAGTTTTGATCAAAATAGCAAAACCTTTAAGACTTATACACACACTTCGGATAGGACCAATTCAATTAGTGACAATTATATTGTTTCTTTAGCTGAAGGGCAAACTGGTGATCTCTGGATCGGTACCAGAAGTGGCGGCTTAAATAGATTAAATCGTGAAAATGGTCAAATAACTGTTTACAAACATGATCCTGATAATAAAAACACCATAAGCAGCAATGACATACAAGCCATACATTACAACCAGGACAATACGCTCTGGCTTGGAAGCGGCGTAGGAACCGGCGTGTTACATAAACTGGATATTGCAACTGGAAGAATAACAAAGTATAAGATAAGTGAAAAGAAAGAAGGCTCATATATTCTTGCAGACATTCGTGATATCTTTGTGGATAGAACCGGGATAGTTTGGATTGCCCAATTATTAGGTGGTATCAATTATTTTGATCCTAATTGGAAAAATTATGAGCATTATTTAATCAATGAACAAGAACCAAAGGGCTGGATAAACGCTGTTTATGGTATTTTACCAGTTTCGAAATCGCAATTATGGGCAAGTACTTTTAATGGATTGGTTTTATTTGATCGTAAAAAGGGAATTATTAAAAGCTATACTAATAGTTTTCAATGGCAAAATGGCAATGCCTTAAAAGTTAAGGATCAAATATGGACACCAACCCGGCTTAATGGTATTGTCCGGCTTGACCCTCAAACAAACATCATTACAAACCTGGCGCATAATCCAGGTAAAAGTAAAAGCCTCAGTTCAAATTATATAAATATCTTGTTACAAGATAATGCGGGCATTGTGTGGGCCGGTTCATCAAATAATGGTGGATTAGATAGAATCGATCCAAATACAGATAAAATAAAGAGTTTTAAACATATTCCGGGGAATCCAAACTCATTGCCGGACAACTCTATTTATGCACTATTTGAAAAAGATTCGAAACATTTATGGGTGGGTTCGAATAGCGGATTAGCTCTGTTCAATAAAGAAAAGGAGTCCTTTAAAACTTATGTATATAATCATAAAGATTCTACAAGCATTAGCAGCAATCAAGTATCTTATATTATGCAGAGCACAAAAGGCGTTTTATGGGTAGCAACTTACGGCGGTGGTTTAAACCGTTTTGATCCTGAATCAGAATCTTTTATAAGATATACTTCTCAAAAAAACAATATACCGGATAACACCGTATACAGCTTTCTGGAAGATAATAATGGAAATTTGTGGATATCTACTGCCCGGGGCATTGCCCGCTTCTTACCGGATAAAGAAACGTATGATTTTATTATTCCGATACCCAGTTTCTATAAACCGGCAAAAATACCTGATGGTGAGTTAGCTTTTAGCGGGCCTCCCGGCATACTGATTTTCGATCCTGAAAAAATGAAATTCAATACACACTCCCCCAAAATTTCTCTGGCTAATTTTGCTGTCAATGACAAAATTAAAGAACGCTCTTCTGCTACAACATATAAATACATTCTAAACTCAAACAAAAATATCGAATTAAAATATTTTCAGAATGATCTTAGTTTTGAATTTTTAGCCGCGCATTATAGTAATTCAGAAAAAAATAAATTAGCTGTTAACCTTGAAGGTTATGACAATCGGTGGCGCAATTTAGGCTCTACACATCAAATCAACTATACAAACCTTGATCCGGGGCAGTACATTTTAAGAGTAAAGGCAGCTAGCGCATATGATGTTTGGACAGAAAAGCCACTTGAACTAAGTATAATTATAAATCACCCCTGGTGGAAAACCTGGTGGGCATATTTTATATATAGTGTGCTGATTATTGGACTATTGGTAACAATCAGACAATTTGAATTAGACAGACGTGAGGAGAAGATAAATAAGCAATTTTTAGAAGAAGAAAATAAACGTAAATCAAAAGAATTGGAAGAGGCCCGCCAATTACAGCTTTCCATGCTGCCAAAAGAAGTGCCACAACTACCCCACCTCGATATTGCCGTGTATATGCAAACCGCCACAGAGGTCGGTGGGGATTATTATGATTTTTCCATCAAAAAGGATGGTTCGCTTAATATTGCCCTCGGTGATGCCACCGGACACGGAATGAAAGCCGGTATCATGGTTTCTTCAATGAAATCTATATTTACAACCAATGCTGCCAAAATGTCGATTAAAGATTTTTTTACTACGGCCAACAATGGTGTAAAAAGTATGCAACTTAAACGCATGATGATGGGTTTTGCCATGCTCAATCTAAATAAAAATGAGTTTAAACTGATTAATGCCGGGATGCCGCCAATTTTTCTTTTTCGAAAAAGTTCAGGGGAAGTCGAAGAGATTACAGAGCACGGCATGCCCATTGGTGCCATGAAACTCTCTCAATATAGTGTTATAGATGGATCGCTGAAAAAAGGTGATGTGCTTTTACTTATGAGTGATGGCCTGCCCGAACTGCAAAATGATGAAGAAGAAATGTACGGCTATGAGCGCCTCCGTAATGGTCTTAAAGATGTGGCCGAAAAAGATCCGGAAGAGATTATTACATTTTTAAAAAATGAAGGCAAAGCCTGGAACTCCGGCCGGGCGCCAGACGATGATGTGACTTTTGCAGTTATAAAGGTGAAGTAAAGATGGGGCAGTACCGATGCCCTCACTTTTAGCGATGGCATCGGTTATTAAAAAAAAACGCAAGTCTGTCATTCTGAGTGAAACGCAGTGGAGCGAAGAATCCTGTGGTTTTTGCAGTAGGTATCCTTCGTGCCTCAGGATGACAAAGTGATGTGTCATTCCGAGCGGAATGCAATGGAGAAGAAATCCCATCAATTTAGAAGAAGAATCCTGTGGCCGTCGCAGCAGGGATGCTTCATGCTTCAGCATGACAAAGTGTTGTGTCATTCTGAGCGTAATACAGTGAAGCGAAGAATCCCCTTTTTTCAATGATAAAATGTTGAATCAAGTTCAACATAACGGACTTTCGTCATTCTGAATTTATTTCAGAATCCCTGGCTGCCGCAGGAGAAATACTTCGTACCACAGGATGAAAACTGTAGGTTCAGACCAGCAATAGATAGTTCAGGAATAAGTACTAAAGTAAAAGGTAAAAATGAAAAAAATCAGTAACCCAGAATCTGAAGTGATGTCAATTTATGAAGCCTATTGGGATAGCTATTTAAAAGGTGACATGGAAACTATGGCCTCATGTATAGATGATGACTTTAAAGTTATTGGCACAACCGAAGGCGAAATATTTTTCAATAAAAAAGAAGTCGTGGCTTTTTATAAATCCACCGCAGATCAGATTACAGGCAATGCTGAAATGCGGAACAGGCAGATAGAGAAGTCTGAATATGAAGGATTGATACTTATAACTGAGAGGTGTGATCTTTATATTTTAATTGAAGGTGATTGGGTCTTTTATTCAAAGGCCCGCATAACTTCACTACTCAGGAAAAAAGGCGACTCCTGGAAGTTTGTTCAACAACACGGATCATTACCCGATTCCAGGACACAAGATGGCGAACAGCTTGCCCTTGAAAAAATCAAAAATGAAAATTTTGAACTGCGTGATGCAGTAAAAAGACGTACTGCAGAGTTAGAAAATAAAAACCATGAACTGGAAATTGAGGCCGCATTGGAAAGAATTAGGGCTAAAGCTATGGCTATGCGTAATAGCGATGAAATCGGTCTCATTGTAAAAACGGTTTTTGATGAACTTAAAAAGTTTGGTTTTGAAACTATTAGATGCGGAATCGGAATTTTTGAAGATAGACAGACTAAAAAAGTAAATATTTGGTCAACTACATTACAAGATAAAAATGATATTATAAAAGTATCCGGCGATGAAACTTTAGAAGGCCATCCCCTTCTGGATGGTATTTATACCAGCTGGAAAAACAAACAAGAATTTTCCTATATACTTGAGGGTGAAGATTTAAAAGAATATTATAAGACAGTAGCCAAAACTAATTTTCAGTTGCCCGACTACCCAGCAAACTCAAAAAAACAATCAAATAAAAAACATTATTATTATCTTGTAAACTTCAAAACAGGTGGTCTTTACGCTTTCAGGTAAACCCCTTTTACTGAAGCAGTAATAATGATAATGAGACGCTTTGTAGAAGTTTTTAACTTAGCATATACCCGTTTTCTGGATTTACAAAAGGCCGAAGCACAAGCCAGGGAAGGACAAATTGAATTGGCTTTGGAAAGGGCTCGCACCAGAACCATTGCCATGCAAAAAAGTGATGAACTAAGAGAAGTAATATCACTTATATATAATGAACTAAATCGACTTGGTATTCCTGTTCACCTGACCCTCATACTCATCTACAATTGGAAAACAAAGGACATGGAGTGGTGGAGTTCCGGCCAGGGCATGGAAATTTTACCACAAAGCTATAAAATCCCAATTTCCAGGGAAATGGAAAACCACCCAGTGGTTAAACGCTTTTTTAATGCCCAGAAAAACCATCTTGAATTTGATGTTTATAACCTCGCCGGAGATATTAAAAAATCGTGGGACGATTACATTTTCAATTTTTCCGAATTAAATCAAATACCTGATGAAGTAAAAAATACAATGATGAGCTATGAAAGCGTAATTTTAAATGACGCCTTTATGCGAAATGGGACATTGGAAATAAGTACTATTAAACCAATTTCTAAAGCGGAAAGTTATATCCTAAAGCGGTTTGCAAATGTAGTTGATTTAATATTCTCACGTGTTAAAGAACTCCGAAAAGCGGAAGCACAAGCACGAGAAGCTCAGATTGAAGCGGCACTGGAAAGAGTGAGAGCAAAGGCTTTGGCGATGCATAGTTCTGAAGATTTGGCTTTAACGATTGATCTTTTTTTTCATGAACTGAAGAATCTGAATATTAAGCCAATCCGCTGTGGAGTTGGTATAAAACACGGGGATTCACGTGTTGTTGATGTAACTGTTACATCAGCCACTATGAAAGGCGATGAAATAAAACTCACTGGAAAGCTGAGTCTTGCAGGTCATCCTATATTGGATAAAGTATATGAAGCTTTGCAACTTCAAACAGAACATTTTCCTATTCTGCGTGGAGAAGAAATAAATGAGTATTATCTCGCAATGAATCCAGAAATAGAGTTTCCGAATTTTTCTAAGGATGACATTCAATACGGTTATTATTTTCACTACAAAGAAGGAGGGGTATTTGCTTGGACTGAAAAAGAATTATTGGAAGAAGAGATCAATATTT
>JAJRVW010000190.1 GCA_024277115.1 Calditrichota bacterium | reverse complement strand
TTCCCTCAACCATACCCATAAGCGCATTTCTAGCCCTCTGGAAGCCCTCCGCGTCTTTTTCTGGCGCATCTACCCCAAAGCCTTAAACGTGTCTTAGAACCGCTTAGAATGAGCGTATCACCATCAATAACATAGGAAACTCATCCGCTGTACCGTTTTGGCTTTAATGGTCGGGTTTTGTCTCTGAATAGCCACAAAGAAAAAACTAGAAAAATAGCAATCATTGCAAAAGTGATTAGATTATCCATTTCATTTATGCCCTAGATTCGATCATCTGCACCACCGGCGGGGTTATTCTGTGCTTTTGGTCTATCACTACCTGTTAGCAATAAAAACCCCTCCACGGGCTTCTATTGCTGTTTATTGTCTGGTTGATTGATAGCGTCCTGCAAGCATCTTTCAAATTGATTAATTTTAGGTAAACAAACTTTTACACACGCTATGCAGGATTTTAGACACCGGATGAAAAACACTCTAAAACGGCTTAAAACCGCAGGAGACCGCCATTTTTTGAAGTTATCCACATATCCACAATTTCAAGTTTGCTAGTGTTAATTAGTGTTAAATTAGTGTTAAGCATAAAAAAACACCTTAAAAACATAATAAAATCAATGGATTAATAAAACCCTCGGTGTCTAAAACCCCGAATCTCGGTGTCTAAAACCCCGAATCTCGGTGTCTAAAACCCCGAATCTCATTGACTCGGTGTCTAAAACCCCGAATAATACCCTTGGTGTCTAAAACCCCGAAAGAAAAGCCATGACAGAAAAACAGCTAATAGAAGAAAAATACCAGCAAGGGGATTTATTCATATGTGATGTGCAAGATGCAATCTTGAAAGACATCATGCCCCAAATGGAACACCCATTTTATTCTCTATCAAAAAAGCCTGAAATGAATATACGGCGTTATGAACATAATGGGAATTGGCTTGAAGTTGTCCCAAGCGTCAAAGGACTTGCCACAATATATGATAAAGATATTTTGATTTATGCCATTTCGCAAATCATTGCAAAACTCAATAAGGGGGAGAAAATAAGCAAAACAGTAAAAATAAACAGCTATGATTTACTTAGATTCACTAATCGCGGTACAGCAGGAAAAGACTATAAAGCCTTACAATCGGGTTTAGAAAGAATACGAGGAACAACAATAACAACAAATATAATAACTGGTGGTGAAGAAGAAACCAATACATTCGGGCTTATAGATGCACATGCAATAAGAAGAAAACAGGGTCTTGATGGTCGCCTGCTCTGGTGTGAAATAAAACTCTCCGATTGGGTTTTTAATGCTATTGAATCAAAAGATGTATTAACCCTTCACCGCGACTATTTTCGCCTTAGAAAGCCCATAGAACGCCGTTTATATGAGATTGCACGTAAACATTGCGGAAAACAAAAAGAATGGTCTATAGGACTTGAATTACTTCATAAAAAAAGTGGTTCGCAAAGTTCTTTAAAAGAATTTCGCCGAAAAATTAAGCCATTATTAGAACATGACCACTTACCCGATTACTCAATTGAGTATGATGGGAAAACAGACAAAATAACCTTTAAAAATCGTGAGAAATGGTGGGGAAATAAAGGCAAGAAAACCCTGCCCCCCATTCCATCTATTGCACTTGAGAAAGCAAAAAAAGTTTCCCCGCGCCTCGATGTATATATTCTAGAACAAGAATATAGGATATGGTGGGAAGATAGCAACAAGCCCCCGCCTGACAATATCACCGCTTCTTTCCTTGGCTTTTGCAAACGCAAATATAGAGAAAATCGCTACCCTTAAAGGGGTTCTTCATGGTTCACTTATACGCCTATTGCGTTCTATTAATCAAAAATATCATCTATTTCAGAATCTCCAAATTGCTCAAGTAATACAAGCTGGTCTAACTCCTCTTTTTTTTCTAGCCGTTGCCAGCTACCATCACCGAAAGAAATTGTTACTTCACTAAATGCTTTTGAGAATTCAAAAATACAATATACGGGTTTAGATAAACTCCATTCACTAGCAATTTCACTACGAGGCTTTACCAATGCTAAACAACGAAATGATTCATGGGTTTTAGATAAATATTCTACTGCCTTCATTGCTTGCCCCCTCTTAATTATATATAACTTTAATTAAATTATAATATAAATACTTAAAAAAGTAAATAAGTATTTACTTAAATATTATTTTATGTATTTCTCAACATATCGAATTAAAACATCTTTCATTTTTTCGTTGTTTATCGCGGCTTTTACCTTGAATGCATCACGCTGCACTTTGGGCATTTGAAAGGTAAAATTAACTATTATTTGTTCCTCGGTTTTGATTGCTTCCTCTATAACTTGTTCTTTCGCGGTTTTTTCTGTGCGTTTTGGTTTATTTTGCATGGCTTATAATCTCCATTATTTCAAGGGTTAGGTTTTCAATTTCTTCTATTGCTGCGGCATTCTCTCCACTATGAACGCTCAAGCCCTCGCCCATAGTTTGCTTGTATATTTCCCGCGCATGAATAACCGTATTTAAGGTCTTAAAGCCTGTTTGTTCTGCGGCTGGTCTGATTTCTTCAATTAATTTTGTATTTTTTATTGCAGAATTAACAATAAAAAAGGCTTGGGGCTTGCCGTCTGTCACTTCATGCCTTGCCGCTATTGCTTCGGTTAAGTCTGATGCGCCCCATATATCAAGGGCAGAAGGTGCAACGGGTATCAAAACAAGGTCAGAAGCGCGGATTGATGCCCCAGCCATTCTTTCGGCTTTGGCTCTGCCGTCTAATATTACAAAGTCATAGGCGGGTTTAATTTCTTCTATCTCCTTTGCCAGCGTGTCACGGTCTAAACCGATAACGCTCAAGCCTTCGCCCTCTCCTGTAGCTTCTCGCCAGTCTCTAAGGCTTCCTTGTGGGTCACTATCAACCATAAGCACCTTATACCCTTGCTTTGCAATTGACGCGCCTATATTCGCGGCTATGGTGGTTTTTCCCACGCCCCCTTTTTGGTTCAATATTGCTATAACTTTGGTCATAATTACCCCATTAATTTATTACAGATATAAATATATCATTATTAATTTAATTAAGTAAATACTTATTTGTTTTTTTAAATAATTATTTAATTAAAGTTATATTTTTTGAAGTAAAAACCCCGAAAAAAAACGGTATATTTTCGCCGTTTTCCCGAAGGGTAGGGCAGGGATGCCCGTATTTTAGGGGTTTAAAAACAGGGATGTTTTATATTTTGGTACTCGGTGGATACTACTGCTATAGCCACTTACCTATTAAAACCCCTGTTATAACTGCGGGTTACAGATCGAGTTCAGATCCTCTCTTAAAAAAATGCTTCGAGGATCTGCACACAGCGCGAAAACTCATAATCTTATTAGATATTCTTATCACTTATAGCCACTAACCCATTTAAAGCCTTTTTGAAACTGCGGGTAGTTTCTGCGCCAAAACGGCGCGCGCTTCCTGTGTTTGATTTTCGCCATAAAAAACCGTCCTTGAATTTTTATCTTGTTAGCTGGCGGATG
>JAJRVW010000189.1 GCA_024277115.1 Calditrichota bacterium | reverse complement strand
CGAAAAGCGATCTATGAAGCGGCCAAGCAACGAAACCCGGAACGCTGGAGTCGAGAAACCCGAAATTGGGCCGCCGTCAGTGAAGTGTGGTTGAATCCAGAAAATTAGGGTAAAAAAGGGCCTGGAATTAGAGGGAAATCAGCAGAGCGCTGGACAACTACCTTGACAAACATCGCGGTTGACCTCATGCCCTTTATTTTTCAGAAACACGACCCTCCGCCGGCTGCCGTAAAAGGGGTGGCGCGTATACTCTTCATCGAGCAGTCGGCGCAACAAGAGATCCGTCTCGTCCACCGCGTCAGGCTGATTTTGTGCATAGATCATTGAACCCGGAAAAAAAGAAACCAAAAGAAGCCGCGTAACTAAAAAAGGCGACAACTACCTTGAAAAACACCGTGCACTGGGCTTGTCTACAGTCGATTCAGGCCGCAGCTTGCTCTGCAAGCCACGACCCAGCCTGATTCGTTAGGGTTTTTTCCAATGTAAAAGGGGTATTTTAATTAACCCCTCCAATTTTTTATTTTTTTCAAAATAATAATCTGCCAACCAGCTTGCATCTTGGTTCGAAATAGTGGGTATATCTTGGGTAATAATACGACTTAGCTTCGCTTTTATAGTTGCTGGAAAAATTTTACTCGCAATTTTAGTCAAGCCTCCCGCATGGAGAACACTACCCAAGCGATTTAGGCGAAAGCCTCTATTTTTACCCTGATGGGTTTCTGGAGTAAAATTTTTCGTATCCAAGCCCAAAAACTGCAAGCAGCTAATTGCTGTTTCGCTCGGTTTTTTAACCATATCTTCAAAACAAATAAACATAAAAGAATCGAGCGGAAATAACTTTAAATACAAATTAAGTTGACCATAATAATCACCAATTCTCAAATACTTGGAATCAGCCGTAAGGGCATCTCTAAATGATTTTTTTTCATTACCCGCACGCACCTCATGCCAATAGAGTGAATATGCCCTCAACACAGGATCTCTAAGAAGGTATATAAATCTAGGGGATTCCGTCATTTTATCTATTTTCTCGGGAACACCTAAAAAATTAATACCCTTAGAGGATCCTGAAGCAGATAATTCTAATGGAGCCGCCGAGTATGATGTAGATGCATCAACAAGCATCTTTTCAGACTCCCCTCTGAAGCAGTCCTGAAGGTACCAATCAACACCCTTAGTATAGTTTTTTGTAAAAAAATCTGGTTCTTTAGGATGTGAGACAATCACATCTTCATGCTGTTCCAGCAGATAGGCCAAATTAGTGGTCCCGGCTTTCTGCGCCCCAATCAAAAATGCAATATTCGTAATTTTATCCACAATAAACACCTAAAAAGTATACTAAAGACACTTGTAATACATTGTAAAAAAGTAAATTTTCACAGCTAGCCATTTAAATTAAATACTAATTATCTACCTAGATGCCTGCCTAAAAATAAAAAACTACTGCGAAGAGCTCATCTCAGGGTTCCTTCACCAGCACTCCTCGAGCAATCCGTTATGCTATTGTCGCTGTCCGGCTGTTTTTTTTCGTAGACCAAAGAAAGCAAAACACTCAATGCAACAAGAAAGTAAAACAATGCAAAATATGCCTGCGACAAAAAGAAGCTCGTAACAAAAAAACCTAACAGTGATGCCTTTATGGCAATAGCAAACATAAATATTTCACGCATCTCTGGGGTGGAAATGGACTGTATTTTTGATAGGCTTTTAATTGCCAGAATATAAAATGACAAAAAAAGTAGCAACCCTAAAAAGCCCAATTCAACACCCACTAGTAACAATGAATTATGCGCTGTTTTATAAGCCCCATCATCAGTCAACATTCCTTGTGCTGCAGGGAATGCGCCTATTCCAACGCCATAAGGCCTGGACATCATTATATCAATGCCAGAGGCCCAAATACCTAACCTGCCTGTTTCACTATTTGAAACATTATAATCATCCTCCAAATTAAAAAGAGAGTTAATCCGTTCAATATACTCTGGTGGGGAGAGGGCCAAAAACACTGATACAGCTATTGCCGTTATTGTTATTTTCCTGAAAAAATAAATCTTTCCTTTTCCTCCATCAGCTCCTGGATAACGTTTAAACACTAGGTAGCTCACAACAGCAACCAACCCTAAAAAACCACCTCGTGAACCAGTCAAGATAATGGCTAGCAAGACAACAATAGCCAAGCCACCATAAGCCATTTTAGTACTACCCGCAGACCTAAGGAAATATATAATAGAAAGAGGCAGAATGGTCACTAAAACCATCGCCAAATCATTGGGGTCAAATGTTGATCCAACACTAGGCCTACCTACAGCCCCTAAAGTAGCCGTTGAAACTGCCAAAGAGCCAGCAATGATTAACAACGAAAAAAAATAAAACTTTATATCCACATAACTTTTGGTAGTTTTAAGCACTAATATATATAATATAGCCATGCTCAATATCGGCCCCGTTAACACATCAAAGCTGGCACCTCTCCAAATAGAAAAACTCACACTAACCACAGCTAAAATAAAAAAATAAACCATCTTTTTAATTGCCGCATGGTTATTTTTAATCAATGATGGGCGCCCTTTATCTAGGCCAAATACAGCCCACAAGGCGAGCAATAAGAATATTTTCCCTACGGGAAGTCCAGCCAGGCCAGGTATCAACTCGTGTAGTCGGCCCATTGAAATAAAAGCATACAGCGCTACAAAGTAGATGGCAGGATTCCTATCTGCCACTTCATATTTCATTTTTTAACACAGCACTGAATGTAGTTAACAACACAAACCTGGTCTTGCTTTTTTATCAGGGGGTGTACAGGCAAGCTGAGTAAATGTTCCGCCACCCAGTCTGTTCCAGGAAATTCAGTTGATTTATTAACCCAAAATTTTTGAATCCTCTCTAATCGATGCAACCCACAAGGGTACATTCTCACAATGCCCAGTTTTTTCATCTTGCTTACAGCTCTGCTAGGAAGGTCTAGCACGGTGCTTGGCAAATAAAAAGGGTAACGAATAGGGTGATAATACGACTGCCCGGCATGAATGAGTCTATTAGAAGCCACTATCGATTTAAGTTTGCGGTAGTAGAACTGAGTCTTTTCATATCGATTTTCAGATAATTCAGCGTGTTTTTGCATCAGACTGTTAACAAATATTTTTTTGTAGCTTGGCATTAGAGACGTTTTTATATAGTCAGGATAGATGGTCTTGCCAATTTTCAAGAAAGGTAATGAAGCAGGTAGCCCATATACATATGGACATATCAGGAAATCATTCAGCAACAACCCTGTCACTATTGATAGCCGCTTTGGAAATGAATTATCTACATCCGGTATGCTTTCATATTGGATGGCCTTGATGATCGCATCCTGATTGGTCGCAAGAAGTCCGCCACCACCCGCACTCAATGGTTTTCCTCGCCCAAGGCTAAAAACAGTGATGTCAGCATCGCTATTGACATCACTACCTGATATAGATTGTGCGGAATCTTCGATAACATAAGCGCCATAGCGCACTGCCAGTGATTTTGTTCGACTTATATCTGCACTCAACCCAAACAAATGAGTTGGTATAATACATAATATTTTCTCATTCATTAGTTCCGACAACATTTCATAATCAAAGTCCAATGTTTCAGGTTCTATGTCGCACAAGACCACTCGCAAACCCGCACTTTCAATAACTGAAGCAATCGAAAAGCATGTATATGCCGGAATGATGACCTCATTGCGGCTACTTTGAATTGCCATTAGGGAGCGCAGGCTTGTCAATAGCGCAGCCTTTCCGCTATTAAAGGCAATAACATGATGGAAATTAGCTTTTCCGATTTGGATTTCTATGTTTTTTACTGCATTACCAGAAAATAGCATTCTAGTAATGTTTTTTATGCCATGCCTCATTCCAACCGGGGGCATGTATTTCAATGGGGAGGGACACATATACTAATCACCTAAAGAGCCGGAGCAGGCGTTCATTGTCTCAAGTTTCGGGGCTCAAAGCCTGAGTTTTCGAACAAAACTGCTCATGACTCAAGCTCCATTTCTAGCGAGCCCCTTACAAAATCACTAAAAATAGCGAATTTATTGGCTTTTAGAGGCCAAAATAAAAGAAGTGCCAGATTGATTTTGGCAAAATAAGTTTGCGACTCAAACCAAATAGAATCATTAGCACGAGCTAGCCCCTCATGGACCAAGCACTAGAAGAATTATCCCACACATGGCAGTATATGCAAAACTTCCTGCTCTCAATCATTCGACAAGAGTTGGGCGGTCTGTAGTGGTTTAATGAAACCGGACACTAACTAAGGTGGTAATCTCACCACCAATATAGAGGTGCGCCATGAGTGACAAAAGACGCACATCTACTCCAGAATTTAAAAGTAGAGTCGTTGCCATGGTGCTTGATCAGGGTTATAGCTACCCCAAGGCCAGCAAGGCTATTGGTGTAGGAAAAGTGTTTTGCGGCGTGGGAGGCGGCTGCTAGCTGAAGAGCACGGGTATCACGCCTAAATCGAAGAGCTATAGTCAAAGCTGGTGTATGGGCCATCAAGCAGCATCACGATCCTGTTGCTCTTGTTTGATACCATCACCAATAGCGACTTTAGGGTCAGATTTTAGCCCACGTTGCTTTAAATCCAGCAACACATCAGACCAATTTGTTTCGGACTCCCTATAGCCGTCGCTGATGGGAGCTATAGTCAAATCTGGTGTATGGGTCATCAAGCAGCATCACGATCCTGTTGTTCTTGTTTGATGCCATCACTGAATTTCACCCCAGTAATAACATCCGCTAGTAAACTATACCCTCGTAATCTGTGCCAGCGCTTTT
>JAJRVW010000188.1 GCA_024277115.1 Calditrichota bacterium | reverse complement strand
CACCAGCGGTGATCGCGCTGCTGCTCGAAACCTCCGTGATACTCGATGCGGAATTGGGCGATACTGTGACTAGCCCGCTTGTGCCATTGACCGTGGCATCGGAACTGCCACCCTTTAAGCGCGTGGCCTTTACATTAAAGCTGCCGGCCGTATTATCCTCTACCGTCACATTTACCGTGCCGCTGGCGATACTCAAACTGTCGTTGGAGGTAAAGGTAGCCGTGGTCGAACCTTCGGCAGAAAATATAACACTGTCGCTACTGGTGACGGTATTGTCGTACTGGTCGCGCGCGGTGACCGTATAAGTCACGCCGGAACCATCGCCAGCCGTAAAAGATTGCGCCGTCGATGGGTTGAAGGCATAATAGCTCACGCCATCCGCCACAACCGATAAAGTAATTTGTGTGGCCGTGGCCGGTACCGAGGTTACGTCGATTATATCATTGCCGCCCGATGTGGTACTGGCCGTATAATCTATAAAAGCGATCCCGTTGGCATCGGTCGTTGCAGGGTTACTGCCCGAAAAACTGCCGCTGCCTGTGTTTATGGCAAAAGTGACCGCCGCACCGGATACAACATTGCCAAACTGGTCGTCAACGCGTACCTGCAACCGGCGTGTGCCACCAGCGGTGATCGCGCTGCTGCTCGAAACCTCCGTGATACTCGATGCGGAATTGGGCGAGACTGTGACAAGCCCGCTTGTGCCATTGACCGTGGCATCGGAACTGCCACCCTTTAAGCGCGTGGCCTTTACATTAAAGCTGCCGGCCGTATTATCCTCTACCGTCACATTTACCGTACCGCTGGCGATACTCAAACTGTCGTTGGGGGTAAAGGTAGCCGTGGTCGAGCCTTCGGCGGAGAATATGACACTGTCGCTGCTGGTGACGGTATTGTCGTACTGGTCGCGCGCGGTGACCGTATAAGTCACGCCGGAACCATCGCCAGCCGTAAAAGATTGCGCCGTCGATGGGCTGAAGGCATAATAGCTCACATTGTCCGGATCAACCACCAAAGTAATGTCTACATTAGTAGCGCCAAAACTCACATTGATTACATCACTGCCGCCGGATGTGGTGCTGGCTGTGTAAAGCGCCTCGGCCTCACCGAGTGCTGTTGTATTATTTGTAATACTTGAAGCGCCACCACTGAAACTCCCTGTTCCGCTGGTTACTGTAAAGGTAATTACCGAATCCAATCCAACCCGGTTATTAAAAATATCAAGAACAGCAACCCTAAGGTTTCTTTGCGTTCCCGCCTTTATAGATGCCGTTGATGATAAAACATTTATATGATCTACATTATGAGGGTTCACAGTTACCAGACCACTTGTTCCCGTTACACTGGCATCCGTTTTTTTCTGCGCTTTTAATGTAAAACTCCCACGTACATTATCCGAAACAGTTACAGTAGCCGTGGATGTGCCTCCAAAACCAACCGTACTTCGCGGAGAAAACGTGGCAGTCACCGAGCCGGATGCCGAAACAATGGCACTATCCGAATTGGCTATTGGAATACCAGCCTGATCATAAGCCGTAATGGTATATGAAAGACTATTGCCCGCTATAAGGGAAGTATCGTTGGCCGGTGTAAAAGCATAGTAATCGACGCTACCGGCAGTAGCCGTTACATCAACTGCCCAACCGAGGATATCTTGTATTGCATTTAAAGGTCCGGACGTTGAATCCAGGCGTGCCCCATAAATAGATGTAAAATTATTTCCGGTACTGACAGAAGCAGGCGTCTGCTCAATAAATTTTACAATCATCGAATCAATAACTTCAAAGTCGGCTGTTTGAATAATTATATTTCCGGCACTGACCTGCCAGGTGGCAAAGCCCCGATCAGTAGGCTTGGCTGTTGAATTTTGTATAAAAGCCGATCCATTATTGATTTTTATAGATGTGACTGTTGGCGTTCCCGTAAAGGCTGCCGGAATTGCTATTACAAGTGAATCAACCTTACCAAGGGCATCGGTACTGGTGGGGCTGATATTATTGAAGACATACGTGAATTCTTGTGAGGTATTTACAGGAACTGATGCAGGCGAAATTGCTGCATCAACGCCATTCACGCCTTCGCCATGGAAAAGAATGGCGTAATACTCCGTCATGTTAAATGCCGTGTCAAAGCTATACAAAAGACCGTTTGTGCTTGTTGCCTGCAAACCAATCGTAGCAGTAGCGCCATCATTATAATCTACATCAACTTTGCCGTATTGAAGTTTGATCAGATTTGTTGACTCATATAAAATAGCTTCAAATTCAATTTTACCGGGGTTGGAACCATTGATTACATCCCACAGAACAACAAACTTCCTATTGGGGGCTGTTCCTTCTGTGCTAATATAAACACCACCATTTTGGCCAAGGGAACTGGCAATATCATCCCAGTAAACCGCAATCATAGAATCCGGCCCCGAAGCGCTAGGGATAGTTGCATTGATTGGATAAGGATTACCCAGAGGATCAACAAAGCTAATCCACCCGTTTGTAGACACATAAAGCTGGGTATATGTCTTACCATAAAATTGAAAACTAAAGCCTATAGGAACCAGCCCGGATACACTCTCGTCAAAATTAGTGGTAAAGAGTGAACTTGCATCCCTTATATCAATCCATTCATAACTAACAGAGGTTAATCCATCAGCGTTTGTCCACATATAATCACTGCCATCGCGCGGGCCCTGATTTGCGAATAATGATGATGAAAAAACAAATAAACCAAATAAGGAAATTAGACTTTTTTTAATCATTACCTTTTAATCCACTTTTTTAACGATTAGTTTTTTTTGGGCCAGCACATCTTTCTGAATATTTCTGTCTTGACCAGAGCTTAAAACAGGATAAACCTTAATCTCGATATTGGTATACCGTCCTAGGCGGCCACTATCCGTAACAATATCGAACTGGAGTATTGTATTCTTTTGTATCATAGCATCGGTATAATGCAACAAAAGGCCATTATCTTTTTGATACCAGCCAATTACATTTTCTTTTGAGACTTGTTTTTTACTATTTATAAGCCACAAGCTCTTATTATCTGCCCTGGCAGAACGCAGAACAGGTTTTAACCCCGCCGGGAACTCAATAAAAACGGCATTGGAAATTTCCGTCCCCGTTTGAATTTGCAGGTTTATTATTTCCTGCTTGCCCGTATCTTTATTTTTATCCAGGCTGACTTTTAGAGTTTCTGATACTTGCGCAAAAACAGACAGCATAAAGATAAATAAGATTAAACTGGTTTTAATAAAATTTCTCACCTTAAACCCCTTAAAAACACACTTTAATGATAAAATATTTTTTAATATGGTGGATAACAATTGTACCGTCGGTGATGCATAACACATTCGGTAATAGATAATAAAATATCAACAAAAATTAATGGAATTTTTGCATTTCTTTATTTATTGATAGTTCATTAAGAAAGGCTTTTACAACCTGCGGGTCAAATTTTTTGTTAGAGTTATACTCTAAATATTCACGGGCAGTTAAGCCGGAGAGTGCTTTTCTATGTGGACGATCGGACGTCATTGCATCATAGGTATTACAGACGGATAAAATGCGCACATTAAAAGGCAGGTCCGATTCACCCAATCCATGTGGAAACCCTTTGCCATTATAATCCTCGTGATGATGTAATGCTAAATTTACAACACTGTCATCGAACCCGGCAGATTTTAAAATTGAAGCGCCTTTTACCGTATGTTCCAAAATCTTATTTTTTAGGATTGAATCCTCATCAGCAAAAACATTTGTATCCAACAAATATTTATCACGGATGGCAATTTTCCCGACATCATGCAAAAGTGTCCCGTAGGTAAGTTCTTTGATCTCCGTCTGACTTAAACCGATTTTGTTGGCAATAATATTAACATAATTCGCCGTACGTGTATTATGGCCACGGGCAAAAACATATTTTGCTTCCAGCGATTTCATCATCGCCTTTATTGTTTTAAAATAAATATCCTGAAACTCTGATGTGACCAGGTTTTGTTCCATTACAAAGGCAGCCTGATTGGCAATAATGGCGATTAGGTTTACATCTTCTTCGCTAAAACGTGCGCCGGTAAGTTTGGAGCCGACGATTAAAATGCCTTTCAACTCACCTTTTATCACGATTGGGCAAAACAGGTCATTGTTAAAAAATTTTAAGATTTTAATTTCATCGGAATACAAATCATCTTTTGGTATGTTTTTTTCCAGGATCGGTTCGCGCGTTGCATTAAGTGTATTTAATAAATTACTATCTAGATAAATCCGGACTTTATTCAAATCGGATTCTTTCAATCCTTTGGATGAAAAGGTGCTGAGGTACTTATTTTCTTTTTGGTTTTGGGTAAGGATTAAGGCATACTTACACCCCAATTGCCCAATAACCGTATATAAAAAGGACTCGATGGCTTTCTTAGAATCTGAATTAATATTGAGCTGGCCACTTAGGTTAAGGATATTTTTAATTTCAATATTCTTGCGTTTAACATCATTATTTAATGAAGAGACAAGCTGAGAGTTTAAAAAAAGCTCGCGCTTAATATTATTAAATGTCCTGTCAATCTGCCGTTTCTCGTTTTCCAGGGTCTTTTGTTTATTTTGCAAACGCCCTATTACGGTTAACGAAAATGAAATAATTACATTTAAAATGACTGTCGGGAAAAAGGTTAAAGTAAAATAATAAAATCCATTTTGCACCAAGCCCGCAAAAGAGTAGCCAACGATAGCAATAGAAAACAGACCTAAAGCCAACTGGGTCAGGCGTAAGCCCAGGCGACGGCTCAACAGAAAGCGGGCACCAACAATATTTGTAAGAAATAAAAGGGGATAGAGAGCGCTAGTATAGGTAAGCGGCAGCAACACAACGGCTAACAAGATATTATCCAGCCCCAAAAACAGAGTTGCCACTATTTTATTAAATTTTCCTTTGCCAAAAAGTAGTTGCCATACAATGGTAGTAAATGCAGAGGCAAATGTGGCAAGTAGTAAAAGCAGGCTTTGTGGGGTTTCGCCAAAGAAGTGAACGCTAAGACTTAACAATCCGACCAATAAAGTGGTAAAGGCCTTAAATATTGAGACACTCTGGCAACGGTGGTCTTTTATGTAATTATAAACTTTTAGCATGTTGGGAAGGCCTTGCCTTAATACATCTAAACTTATTTCAAAATTGCGCGCAGAAGAATTAAAAACTCTTTACCATCGTTCTCGACCAATTTTTTGTTTTTAATAGCCTTTTCAAATTTTGGGTTAATTTCCAAGGCCTTGTTAAATTCATTTAAAGCCTTTAAAAACAAATTCCTACACTGAATAAGATGTACAATTCCTAAATTATTCCAAAGATCGGCATAATTGTCGTTAGATTCAATCGATTCAATCAACTCCTCTTCAAACTTTTTTAAAGAGCGTTTGGTAAGGTTTTTGCCCCCATACATAAAGCGTAAATAAAAATTAATCCCTATAATACTGTGAGGCTCAGCCGGAAACACCTTTTCTTTTGATGACTCCAGAACTTTCACGGCGCTTTTAAAATCCTTAGCGAGAAGCGCTTTTTTTACCTTATTTGTAACCGCCCTTATCCCCTTTACACCAACTTCTGCCAAATTTTGTAATAATTGCAGGGCCCTCTCAACACGGATTGATGCCGGCGGCAAGTCTTTATCTTCTATATCATTTAAAATACTTGCCAGGTAAACAAGGGCCTGGTTATAGCGGGCAATTTGATAATCCGGGTTTATTCGTAAAGCTTTTTGAATATCCTCGATTGCTTTATGAAACTGGTTTTCATAATAATAAGCCATGCCCAGATTGTGATGTACATCTGCATAGCCGGGCTGGATTAAGAGGGCCTTTTTTAAAACCTTTACGGCCGAAGCATAATCGAGGGCCTTTATATAAGCAAGTCCCAGGTTATTATACGCATCAATTTGATCGGGGCTTATACTTATGGCAGTTCTAAACTCTGCAATGGCATCTTGCATTAAATTATAATTTACAAAGAGCAAACCCATTTTAATATGCGAAGGTGCATGCCCCATTGTTTTGATTTTTTCAGCTATGGCAAACATCAGCTCAATTTCAGAAAGCGTTTCCTGATGCATATTTTCAACAATCTCGCGGATACGGCTTTCCAGCATCTCCTCATCAGATTGGCGACGACGTTCAAAACTTACATAATTCTTGTTAATAACACGGCCTTCTTCAAATACCTCGCAACTGGCCAGCCCTTTAGCGGTTTGGGTTGCAGTTTGTACATGAAATTTACGGCCATAGACCTGAACATTATCATTATAACCAATATCTGACATTTAGCATTCTCTTTCTAAAATGTTATAATTTGCTTGCTTGGCGTAACGGAGTCAAGTCCTAAATGTTGTGTACTTTGTTCTTCCAGCGGTTTAAGTTCTGATGAAGCGTAGCGGAATCAGAACTTAAACCGCTCGCGCCAGTTTGACCCACGGTTCAGTTTTATTTTTTAGTATTTCCATATCCAAAT
>JAJRVW010000187.1 GCA_024277115.1 Calditrichota bacterium | reverse complement strand
CTAATCCTATATTTTGATTTTCTCTTTTTGCCATGTTTTTTCCTTTGTTTTTTTGGTCAAACTAAATTTAGGAAGGACATGGCAATTTTTCACATATTTGCCTTTTTACACAAATTTAAGGACGCAATCTGAACATATTCTCTTTTGAATTTATATTAGAACATAGATTTTTATAGGATTTGTCTCTAGTAGAATCTACCCATAGAATAATAACAAATCGATATCCTAATCGATAAATCATTGACTGCCCAATCGCTTCTCTAAAACTTGAACCCGTTTTCGCTGTTTTTACTTCTATTGCAACCCCATCTTTATCAATACTCATGTCGGGGCGATGATCATGTCCAAATAAAGTAACTCTTGTCATCACCTGCTTAATGTTTCTTTGATCAATAAATTTTTCAAAATTTGGTTGAAGGGCTCCTGAAATTCTATCCTCAAATTTTCTTGCATCATAGGCTTTTATATCAAGCGAAAGCCTTTTTATTATATCCTTTGCTTTATTCAGATTCTCCCAATGTATTCCAGTTCTCTTCCCAGTTTTAAATACCGACATAAAATTGCTCCTTATAAGAATATAGTTTATTTAAGGTATAATAAATTTTGTTTTTCAAACCAGTCCCTTCTCCCGCAACGCCCAAAAACATTTTTTGGTGTCGATAGCACTATTGCGGAAGCCATTTAGAATTTTATTATCAATTCTTTTTTGAACCAATCCAGCGCCTTGTTCGGGTTATACGGGATATCCGGCCTTAATAAACCGGCCGTATCACCAATAAAAGAATTGTCTTTTATTTTTAGTTCTAGGTTTTGTATAAACGCCGTGGCCGATATTGTTACCTTGCTACTTTGCATAAACTGTTTAAAAGCTTTTAAAACAATCTCTGGATCAAATGTGGCATGGCTGGACGCGTACCATAAGTCGAACAAATCCCGGCCTTTGTTTCTTTGATAGAGTGCTCGGGTTTTCGAGCCCAGCAATTCATTTAGGGCATAAGTTGTAATTTTACATTTACCCTCAAACCAATTTGTTTCAATTTTATAGGGGAAATGGATATAGCCAAAAACTGTAAAATGTTCACGACAGTTAATTTCAACTTTCAGGCGCATTCTTACCACAGGCGCTATTTCTGAATCAAATCGAAAATAAAATGTATTGTTATGCAGTCCGCTGTTAAAGGCAGGCCTTCCAAGAAATTTTAATTTTTTGCGTAATTGATCTAAAATCGGCCCGATAGGCCCATTCTTTATCTGAACCAAGTCTATATCTTCTGAGTAACGCGCTTGTGGGCTAAGGTAAAGTTTATGTAAAGCAGTTCCACCACGAAAAGCTAAATTTTCCCTTAAGAAGTCATCTGAAAAAATTGCAATTAAAGTCCGACTGATTAGGAGGTCTTGCTCAACCTGTTCATTTTGTGGCCAGGGTGCATGTTTTCTCCACGCAATTATGTCAGCCCGTGGAATCACAATATATCCAATTCAATATTTTCAATAATTTTCCACCGGTTATCAGGTTTCTTTTCTTGGGTTTTATGCAGAGTGGACAACGGAATCCTATAAAACCGATCATTCGTTTTTTCATAAACAATATCCGAAAACTTTTCCATTCCAAATTTTTCAATCAGGTAGCCAAGGCGCTGCCAAAAGCTGATCTTAATTTTATTGTTTTTTAAGGCGCTTTTAATCATATTAATTTGAAACTGCTCACTCAGCTCCATGATTATTTCGGCCACCCGTACAATTCCTCCGACCCTTTTTTGAAATTGTATCAAATCAAGCGCCGTTAAAACAGGGTTTGAAACCGAAACGAAGCCTGAATCAGTCTTCATATTTTCAAGCAAGTTTTTTGATATCCTGTTTTTTGTATAAAAGATAATATTTAAGTTATTGGTATGAATGTCCCTTAATGGCGGGTTTTCTACAATCACATCAAAAACCTGTGGCTGTTGATGTGCAGCGCCGTGCAATAACGCGGCAGAGCGCAGTCCAATATAATATTCCTTGCACAGATATTTCATTAGTTGATCGATAAATAGAACGGGTGGCAAAATATTTTTATGTAAATATTCCGGCGGTATTATCACATAAAAGCCTTTTCGGACAGAGACGATCTTTCGCTTTTTTACCAAGCGGTTTAAGCTAGCCTTAAGCGCCTTACTGTTTTGATGAAACTGTTCTTCAATTTCTCTCAACGAAAAACTGTTACGGCCATCTGCTTGTAGGTTATCAACATATTGTTGTAAATAATTATAAGTATTTTTTTTGTATATCATAATTAATGTGTTGAGTTTTTGTTTGCGAAGAATAATACATTCTGTGGTTTATCGCAAAATAATTATCAACATTAAAACCAACAAAAACATGTTTAAATTTTAGATATCCATTGTTCAGGGCTATAGAATCCTTTTAAAATATTGATACGCTTTTTAAATCAGCCCCTTCTCCCGCAACGCCCAAAAACATTTCTCGGTGGCGTTTATATCCACTGCGGCGTTGTGTGCCTCTTTAAAATCTGCGCCAAAAAGTTTTTTGTGCAACTCGGCCAGTTTGGGCCATTTATAGCCGTAAGGCCCGGGCAGTTTGCAAAAATCGGTTGAGGCTTGCATGGTGCACAGTTTCCTCTTTTTGCTAAAATCGGTTTGTATCTTTTTTCTAAGAAACTCCGCCCCTACAATTTTTTCATCAAAACTTATATTATGGGCCACTAAAGTTTTTGTACGGTCCACGGCATTGTTTAACAAGATTAAAACCTTTTCCAGGTCTTCGCCTTCATCCAGCGCCCTTTGTGTGGTGATACCGTGGACTTTTACGGTTTGCGCGGATATCGTAAAGCCCTCCGGTTTGATTATATAATCCTGTGCTTCAAGCTGATTGCCGTTTTCATCGGATAAAATCCAGGCAAGCTGCACCATGCGCGGCCAGTTGTTAAGGTTGGTAACAGGCGCTTTATAACTTTTTGGCAGGCCTGCGGTTTCTGTGTCAAAGAAAAGGTACATGGGATACCTCACATTTTTATGGCGTGTAATTAAGTAGGTTAGGAATATAAATGGTTTAAACAGGGCATGCAAATTACCCGTGGAATGAAAACCCGATTAGAGATATTTAGGTTTGTTGTTTGTACTGTTTAAACCCGGATTATGCATTGGAAAAATATAAAGCTATCAAATGCACTATGAAGTTCATTCTTCACTTCATAGTGCATAAGTCGTGCTAAAATTAAAAGGTGTAACCAATGTGCATGGCAGGTAAAATTACGAGGGGATTAATATCATAGGTGCGATTTTCAATAGTATTCTGTCCGGATATTTTTAGTGTATAGCCAACACCGAGGGCCAACTTAAAATACATATTAAAATCAAAAGGGCTCCAATTGTATCCTGTGTATGTTACAAAAGCCAAAGTGGCAAAACTTTTCTTTTTGTCAAAAGTCTCGTTTTCTATCTGGAAATTTATTTGATTAACCAGAGTCCCTATAAACCATTTTGTATTAACTTTATTAAAAAAGTATTCTCCAAAAAATCCGTAACCGCTTGTTAATCTCACATTCCAGGATTCTCCTTTATTTTTAGGGTTGGCATCAATAAAAGCATCCGGCATATTCATGGCATATATACTCATGCCAATTGCGAAATGATCGGAGTTTGAGGGTTTTAATTTTGTATGCAGGGCAAAGCCGTTGTTGAGATATGGAACAGGGTCAATCTCCACGGAAATTTGATTTGAAGGCTGTGCAGCAAGTTGCTGTGCAGAAATAAACAGCGGAATAAGTGTGGGTAATGAAAATCTTTTTAAAATACTAAACATAATTCTATTCTCCTTTTTTTTCAAAGGATAAGAATTATAAAAAAGCCGGTCATTGATAAATGTTAAGAAGTGATAATTTTCTTTCTGATCCTGCTCAAGGATTCCGGCGCCATGCCTAAAAAGGAAGCGATGTGCAAGGAGGGTGTTCTCTGAATTACTTTAGGCTCTGCATTTTTTATAAAATTGAGGTATTTTTCTTTGCCGGATTTCATTTGCAAAAACTGAACCCTGTTGGCCATTCGTAAATAATTATGCTCAGCGATTATCCGTCCAACCTTTTCCCAGTTTCTAACATTCTTGAAAAGATTTTGCATGCCCTGATAAGAAATGCTTAAAACCCTGGTTCTTTCCAGTGCTTGTATATATTCTATGGATGGTTGCTGCAAAATAAAACTGGCGTATGCGGAAACAAAAGAATCATCGGCCACAATAATCGTATTTATGTCTTTTCCGTTTTCTATATGAAACACACGCACCAGTCCATCGATCACGAAATAAAATTTCCGGGAGATCGTACCCGCCTGTATTAAATATTCGTTTACCTGAAATTCTTTTTCATGAAAAGAGTTTGCAATCAGCTCTTTTTCGGTTTGTGACAGGTCGAGGAACTTAGATATTTTATCAATTAATTTTTTTTCATAGTCAGGTGCTGTTTAAAAATAAGGTAAATGATTTGTTCGGGGCGTTATGTCAGTCTCGTACTCATGGTCCTACGCGTTCTATTATCGAAGCTTCTTGATGATTTTCATCGGGACTTGCTTTTAAGTTTTAAAATAACTTTTCGGATTTGGATTATACTTTATTTCTGTGCTTTGATCACCAGTGAGGGAAAAGTATTTTGGCTTAATTCAATTTCATTTTCAATCTTAAATCCGGCCTTAATTAAATGTGTGGTAAACGATACGGGACGGCAACCAGTTAAAAGTTCTGGAAAATTATCAGCCACCCACAACCAAAATTTATTTACCCGCTTCTTTCCAAAGGAAAATATTGAAATTACGACAATTCCACCTGGCTTAAGAACTCTGTAAAACTCTTGTGCAATTTTATCAAATGTTTCTTCGGGCATTAAATCTATCATAAAATTATTGATGACAAGATCAAAAAAGTTGTTCTCAAGCCCCAAGTTTAAAATATCCCCTTCTTTCAAATCGAAATTTTTTGTCTTTATCCCGGCCAGTTTTCTCGGGCTTTATTGAGCATGTCCGGTGATAAATCGATTCCTAAATTTAGGCCATCCGGATTTTGCCTTACAATTTTTTTAAAAACAACACCCGTTCCGCAGGCGACCTCTAAAATATTTTGACCATTTTTAATCGCTGCAAAGTCAATTACTTTTTGGGCTGCTTTACTCTCTGTGAGTAAGCTCCAAAAATCATAAAACCAGACAACGTTTTTGTAATTCTTTTTGGTATTTGGGTGGTCTAATTTCCTTTTTAGTATTTTCATTTGCATGCCCAACCTTTTTGAGAATAAATGCTTCCTAAAATGTTTTGCCCATAGAAAATTATTTATACGGCTTTGTGTCAATCCTGCTCTCGTTGTTTCTGATAATCAATATAAATGGTGTGTATTGGGTTCGCAAATCAGCATGCAGCATCAAATAAAATAAGATAGACTTTTATTTTATACTTTCACGCTATACTTTTAGGTGAACGGGCAATTATCCAATGTAATATATTTTTATAAGGGGCTGACCATGCGTATAAGAACCACCGCATCCCTGTTTTTTTTAATACCGCTGTTTTATACAACCACAGCTGTGGCGCAGTCCGGCACAGAAGTACAGGCAAAGGTTGACTCCATCAACGTCACTCCTTACAAATTTATTGTTTCCAATTTGCAAAAAAGTGTGGCTGTTTTCAGGGAGAATGTGGAACGGGCGCAATCCATCAATTATAAATATGGCGAGGCGCTGGCCTGGGATAAACTGGCGTTGGCAACCGGGATGAGCGGTAACCACGACGAAGCAACCAAAGCGACATTTAATGCCTTGCGGATTTATGAAGGGTTAAATGCCGTGGATGAGCTAAGTATGCTTTATGCCGGTTTTGGCTATGGCATAAAACGGCGCGATTTAAGCTCGGCACAAAAATATATGTGGAAAGGCCTGCAACTGGCAGAACAAAATAATCTGCAAAAAAACTTAACGACCATTTATGATAATTATGGTTTTGTAAAAAATATGCAGGGCAAGGTCGATAGCGCAATGCACTATTATCAAAAAGCGCTTACCCTAAAGTATGCCTTAAAAGACACAGTGGGCATTCCATACAGCCTAAACAAGATTGGGCAGGAATTTGCCAAAGAAAAAAACTTTAAAGCGGCCATAAAATATTTTACTGAATCCGATACATATCGCGCACAGGAAGAGGGTGATTTTGGACGCTGCGAAAATCTGATCAACTGGGCGGAATTGTATGATATGATGGGCAAGGAGGATTTGGCCATCGCCTATTTTAAACGTGGGATTAACCTTGGGAAAAAGATTGCCTATAAAGGGGCGGTGCAATATTGTTACGGGCAGTTGACAAAAATTTACGAAGAATTGAATAAGCCTGCCCTGGCGCTGCAAAATTTTAAGAGGGAAGTGTCCTATAAAGACAGCGTCGTGAACGTGGAAACTAATACAAAAATTTCCGAACTAAAAATTGCCTACGAGACAGAAAAAAAGGATCGCCGGATTAGCGAGAACGAGTTGGCCTTAAAAAATAAATCTTTACAGCTTTTAGTGCTTGTGGGCGCATCGGCACTTATTTTGGGATTATTGATTTTTTCACTTTGGTATTACAGGCAAAAACAGGCGCGCCTGCGTAAAGAACTGGAGTTGAAAACCCAATTAAAACAAGCCGAGTTAGAGAAAAAAATCAGTGAGGAAAAATTGCATATCTCGCGTGAATTGCACGATAATATTGGTTCCAACCTCACTTTTATGATCAGCTCGCTTGATAATATGGAGTATCTGTCCAAAGAAAATTCACTGCAACCCAAGCTGCAAAAATTGGGCGAATTTGGACGTGAAACCATAGATGATTTGCGCAACTCGATCTGGGCCTTAAAAAAAGAAGATGGTGATACCGACGAGTTGATCTTTAAAACAAACGACCTTAAACGCAAAATTAGCGAAACCCTGCCCAAGCCGGAAATAATCGTCGAAAATAAGTTATCCCAAAATTATAAATTAAGCTCTGTACAAATGCTTAATCTTTTCCGGCTTATTAAAGAAGCGGTGCAGAACAGCATTAAACACGCGCAGGCATCAACAATTTCCATTTCCTTTTTAGAAGAGGCGGGTTCTTTCGGTATTAAAATTATGGATGATGGCATCGGTTTTGACTCACAAATTACACAGGCGGGCAATGGCCTGGAAAATATGAAAAAACGCTGTGACGACGCAGGTGGCCGTTTCCAAATTGAATCGTCCGCCAAAGGGACAATGGTCTTTTTTAGTAAAAAACTATAATGCCTTTTATGGCGCCACTTAGAAAAAACCTTCCGGATTATTCCACAAAATAAGGCAAATGCCGTATTGATCATCCTTAATAAAAAACCTAAATAGAGTGTGGAGATAATAATGAAAAAAATAAAAATAGCTATCGCCGAAGATAATAACAGCCTTGCATTGGCAATCCGCGAAAAACTGCAACTCTTTGAGGAAAAAGTAGAACTGCACTTCCACGCTGTGAACGGGCAGGATATTTTGCACCAATTAAAAAAAGAATGCAGAGATCGATGTCATTTTAATGGATATCGAAATGCCTATAATGGATGGCATCGAGGCAACGGCTAAAATTAACGCACTTTACCCGCATATTAAAATTATCATGTTAACGGTATTTGATGATGAAGAAAAAATATTTCATTCCATCCAGGCCGGGGCCGCGGGATATTTATTAAAAGATGAACCGCCGCAAAAAATAATCGAGAGTATCGAAATGATTATGGCGGGTGGCGCGCCCATGTCGCCCAGTATTGCCGCCAAAACATTAAAACTGTTAAAAGAACCGTTTAAAGTTTCATCCCCTGAAAAAGAAAAAATCGATTTTACACTTTCCAACCGGGAAAATGAAGTTTTGGAAGAATTATGCAAAGGCGATGGGTATCAACAAATCGCGGAAACCCTGTTTATTGCACCTTCGACAGTACGCAAACATATCGAAAATATTTATAAAAAACTGCAAGTACGCAATAAGGTGCAGGCAATTGAAAAGGCGCGAAGTTTTAATTTGCTTTAAGAAAGTAGGTTTTGATTAATCGTTAGACTGGTTGCGGGCTTTTTGTTGGCCCTATTTCGTATTACATATTTCTCCAAATCCATAAAGGGTTTGTGAATAGCTCACCACTACGCCATTTAGAGTACATATTGATCATTTCTCGGAGGGAACATGAAAACATTTTTATGCCTGACCAGTATCGTTTTCTTACATTTTATTCTATCCTGCAGCCAGGGAACGTCTTCATCTAAAGAAAACCCGGCTTCCTTTGACTGTGTGGTTAGTGGTAACGGTTATGAAACCGAAACCTTTTTTCAGCTTGGTAAAACTAAATACAGTAAAAATCTCTGCGATGGAAGCTCCGAACCCAATTTTACATCCAACACCTTTACGCTCACCATCGATAATAAATCGGGTAATGACAAACGTACTTTATTAATCCAGTTTGTTGGCTATCCCAGCCAGTTTGAAGGCGAAGGGACATATTCATATTCCCAGGGTTTAAACATCAGTTTAATCGAAAATGTTGGTGGGCAGGTTGTTGTAAAATATTCTAACAGGGCTAAAACAGGTTTACTTTTAGTTGATGTTCATGATGTGGCAAGTGGTATTTATAAAGGGCGCTTCTGGTTTTCCATCGATGAGGATGATTATACAGGCGCGTATAGTTTTTTATATAAAGCCGAAAAGTATGAGTCTGTTGTTAACGGTAATAGCTGGAAGCCCGCAGGACTAATTATTGGGAACTTCTATCAGGAGGTTACCCCGGTAATGGCTTCGCGTGGTGGCGATTTGCCCACATTTTATTTTGAATCACGCGCATATAATAATACCACAAACCTCACAATCGGTTATTCAAATTATGTGGCCGGTTTTAGTAATAATGATTTTAATTACCTCTCAAATAATCCCTATGGCTTTTATTACAAAGAATATTTGGAAGGCGGTTTCGATAAATATTTCCGGCATGAGTCCTACAAAAGCAGGGACGGCTATATTTATTACACACTTTTAAACCAGATGTTTGGCCCGCCCAGCGAGGTTTATGTTAACTCCGAGGTAACCGGTCTTTTTGATTATCAGGAGGAGCAAGTCGCCACCATAAACGATACAATCTGGATGTACCAAAGCGGGCGGGGCGATATAGATATTACACCCTTTGGCGAACATATAATCAGCGCCATGGTATCCGATCGCTCTTATTTTGAAAACAGCCAGAGCAATGGAAAAGAAACGGTATTGAGCATCGATATTTTAAACCGCAATAAATTTAACCAACCCGGTTACCAGGTTGTACGGCACGATCTGCGTAATTTTATCAAGCCGTTTTATAATGACCTGCATACAAAATTTAACCCACAGGTTTATCGCTTTAAAACCTATGTGCGGGATATTGATCATATTTACATGGTATTGATCGACGAAGAAGGTTTAAAAGCAGTGAAATTTGAAAATGGGGCATTTGTAAAACTCGCTTCTATCGCCAACCCTTTTACCACGCTTGATGATTGGACAATGGAATTATTATCATTTGAGGATAAGCCGGTTTATGTCTGTTTCCGCAATAAAGATTTTCAGACGGTGCGTTTATGGGAAATGGATGAAACAGGGCTAAGCGAAGTAGGCACTTTTATCTTACCAAACGGGGCTGTTGCGGAATATGGGATGGTAAAAGCCTTAAGTATAAACTACGATGGTAAAAATATTTATTTTGGAATTTCGGACTCAGAAAATGGTGGGAAAGCCTCGGTATTCAGGATAGAAAATGGCGAGATGAAAAATTTTGGGGCGCGTGGTTTTACAAAAATCCCGTCTTACGCTTTGGTTGCTCTGACGGACAATATGGTTTATGCGATGGTCAAGAATACTGAAATTAACGTGGAAGTAGTCAAAAGGGCAAAATAGCAATTTTAAAAGATAATTTTCATGAATGAATTGGGAGGACCAACCATGCAAAAAAGAAGACTCATTAACCTGCTCAAGTTAAAATCAACCGTAGTTATTTTAACATTAATAATGGCTGCAAGCCCGCTCTATGCACAATTTAGTAGTGGTGATTATTATATGCTCGGTTATGGTTTTGGCACGGTGAGTAGTGATGCCGCCTACGGTTATAAAAATCAGTCCACAAAAACAAATAATTTGGATTATTATAAAGATTCATTTAACCATGGCTCGGTTTATGTAAAGTATATGAGCGTGGACAGAACGGGCTTAATGGCCATGGATTTTGACCTAATCACCACACTTGGCGCTGTAATGGGCGGCCTGCTGGGCGATTTTGATATTACCTCTTTGCCGGGAACAGGTGAATGGAACGATCTTGATAAGAACCTGGGTAAATACAAGTCTGCATCCAGCCCTAAACTATATTCCACAGGTAGCGACTTTACCTATGGCAACCTTGATTTACTTTTTGGTGACAGGGAAATGATGTTTGGTTTTCACCTTGGCCTGAATGGGACGGGTGGAAACGATGATGACGAGTTTAATAATTTTGAGGCGTTTAGCGGCCCGAACCATAATTTCAGGTATTTGGCCAATAAAATATACTGGAGTATTGGTTTTGCGAATGCCTATTTTTTTAACGAAAACCTTCTTCTGCTCTCGCGCGCCAATGTAATATGGGGCTGGAAAGACAACGGTGTGCGGGAACTGGACAATAATACCTGGGGTTTTGAAATATTCCCAACAGTCCGCTTTGTGTGGGGCGGGGATATTGGCCTTTTTGTTGATGGTTTTGTTAAGTACCGAAATTTCTTTGAGGTCGAAAGTGTGGTGGACGCATCCAGGGTAAAAGAGAAAATAAAAATTCCGGGTTTTAGCACAACACATATCGGTGTAACCATCGGGGTTTATTTACGCGATTAAGTAGATAATTTTATTGAAGCACGATAGTTTGTAATTTTGAAAATTTGGAATTGGCGCTTATTTGTATTTGTGATTCAAACCTATGGACTTTCAGTTCTTTTCTACTTTTACGATCTTTGCCCCGTGGAAATGTGTTTCAGTTCCTGCAATTAAAGCGCTGCCATAAAGCAAGTTATTGTTAAAATTGATCAGAAGTGTTACATGGTCGCCATAGCCCTGCTCGAACCATGATGTCATAAATATATTTTTGTCTGTCTCAAACGCTTTGTATGGAAAAGGGCCCCACCATTTTTCGGGCTTAGAACCCGTCAGATAACGATAACTGATACCTGCCTTTTCAAATTTTACATGATAAGAACGGCCACTGGTATAGTTGTAAGTAATCTCTGTGCCATTTAGTTTTTGTGTTGGTTCCACAAGCTCCTGGGCTTGGACGAGAGTCATAAAAAAAATTATAAAAATCAGTGATAATACCTTCATTATTTTTCCTCTATTGTTTCAGTATGTTCGTTTTAAATTTTGAAATTGGTGCTTATTTGTATTTTGGTGTTTGTGATTTGCTGTTTTACCTGTGTCAAGTCCTGAAATAGGTTTACAGTATTTTATTTACTAATTGTTCTTTTTCTCTCCAATTATCCTTTCTGTTTGGTTCTGAAAGGACCGAACAGTTTTCCCTGTTTTGCGAAGCAAAAACAGGGGCGCGGGGGCG
>JAJRVW010000186.1 GCA_024277115.1 Calditrichota bacterium | reverse complement strand
TTCCCTCAACCATACCCATAAGCGCATTTCTAGCCCTCTGGAAGCCCTCCGCGTCTTTTTCTGGCGCATCTACCCCAAAGCCTTAAACGTGTCTTAGAACCGCTTAGAATGAGCGTATCACCATCAATAACATAGGAAACTTGCCCCCTGTGCCGTTTTGTCTCTGAACAACCACCGGCTAAAAACTAGAAAAATGATAATAATTGCAAAAGTGATTAGATTATCCATTTCATTTATGCCCTAGATTCGATCATCTGCACCACCGGCGGGGTTATTCTGTGCTTTTGGTCTATCACTACCTGTTAGCAATAAAAACCCCTCCACGGGCTTCTATGGCTGTTTATTGTCTGGTTGATTGATAGCGTCCTCGATGTTGTACTGATAGCCTTTATCAATCCCTATGAATACAGGTAAAATTTCAAAATATTCCTTATCCACTTCTGGATTGAAGCGGTCATAGGCTGTTTGTGTTTCTGCTCTGGTGGGTTTGATGGTAGACCAAACCAATTGACCACGAGTTGAGAACGCGGCAAAGGCTTTTATTTCGCGCGGGTATTGTTTTATTTGCATCACTGCAAGCATCTTTCAAACTAATTAATTTTAGATAAACAAACTTTTACACACGCTAGCAAACTTTTAGATACCTTTATTTGGGTTTTAAAAACCATGCAAACTTTTAGATACCGTTCAAAAACGGCTTAAAACCGCCATTTATGAAGTTATCCACATATCCACAATTTGGATTTTACTAGTGTTAATTAGTGTTAAATTAGTGTTAAGGACAAAAAAAACCCTTAATAATTCAATTAAATCAACTGCTTATAAAAACCCCCGGTATCTAATACCACGAATAAAGGTATCTAATACCACGAATAAAGGTATCTAATACCACGAATCTACCTTGACTCGGTATCTAATACCACGAATACTACCCTCGGTATCTAATACCACGAATCTTGGTGTCTAAAACCCCGAAAGCAAAAATATGACTGAAACCCAGCTAATTCCTGAAAAATACCCGCAAGGTGATTTATTTATCTGTGATGTTCAAGATGCAATCTTGAAAGACATCATGCCCCAAATGGAACACCCGTTTTATTCCCTCTCAAAAAAACCCGAAATGAATATAAGGCGGTACGAACATAATGGAAACTGGCTTGAAGTTGTCCCAAGCTATAAGGGACTAGCCACTATCTATGATAAAGATATTTTGATTTATGCCATTTCTCAAGTCATCGCAAAGCTCAATAAAGGGGAATCTGTAACCCAAAGAGTACGCATAAACAGCTATGAACTACTTAGATTCACTAATCGCGGAACTTCTGGACGTGACTATATGGCATTATCAGACGCGCTAGAAAGATTGCGTGGAACTACAATAAAAACCAATATTATTACAGGAGATGAAGAGCAAACAGAATTTTTTGGTTTAATTGATTCAGCAGGCATTAAAAGAAAACATGGGCTTGATGGTCGCCTGCTCTGGTGTGAAATAAAGTTATCTGACTGGGTTTTTAATGCAATTAAAACTGATGATGTATTAACATTGCACCGTGACTATTTTAGGCTTAGAAAGCCCATAGAACGCCGTATTTATGAGATAGCGCGTAAACATTGCGGAAAACAAAAAGAATGGTCTATAGGGCTGGAATTACTCCATAAAAAAAGTGGCTCACAAAGTAGCAAAAAACTATTTAAACAAAAAATTAAGCCATTATTAGAGCATGACCACCTACCCGATTACTCAATAGAATATGATGGGGAAACCGATAAAATAACCTTTAAAAATCGTGAAAAGTGGTGGGGCAATAAAACCACCCTGCCCCCTTTGCCTTCTTCCGCTTATGAAGATGGACGAAAACACGCACCAAATTATGATATTTATTATTTAGAAAGTGAATTTCGCGTCTGGTGGGCAGATACAGGAAAACCCGCGCCAAAGAATATCAAAGCGGCTTTCATTGGATTTTGTAAGGCTCGTCATAAAAACAAGCCTTACCCGTGAAACGGTTCATGGTTCACTTATGCGCCTATCTGGGACTATAGCCTACATCTGAAAGCGCATCTTGTAGCTTTCCTATTGCGTATTTCATTGCATAGGCTTCATTTTCATCTACTGCATTATCAAGTATTTCTTGAAACCCTACCCGCTTGACGAATTGTGCCAGTGCTTCCGCCTTCTCTGGTTCAAGTTCGAGGGTTACTTGTACCGCTTTGTTGAATGTCTCTTCTGTGCTGGGCATTTTTAATCCTCTTTCTATTTAAGTACAAAAATATTTTTGTACAAATGTATTTTTCTATTTTTCTACATAGTTTGTAATTAAGCGAGTTACAATATTTTTCATATTTTCACCGTTACTGCTCGCTTTTATTTTCAACGCTGTATGAAGGCTTGCAGGTAATTGAACATGAAAGCCTTTAATAGATTCTTTTTTTACTTCGGCTATAGCTTCCTCGGTATTATGGTTTCTTCGTTTGCCTTTTTCTTTTGCTTTAAATGCCATTTTTCAACACCTCTAGAACTTCATTTTTAATTGCTTCAATTTCTGCCATAGCGTCCGAATTACCCCCATGAAAAACCGTTAGCCCTTCACTGGCTGTTTGTGCGTAGGTCTCACGGTGAGTCGTTCCAGCGGTCAAGGTTGGTATTTCATAACCGCTTAGGGCTTCACCCAATTCACCAGTAAGGCGGGTTTTTTTTCTGGCGCGACTAAACACAAAGAACGCCTTTGGCTGTCCGTCTGTGACTTCTTGTCTTGCTTTTATAGTGTCCACAAGGTCAGCACATGCCCATACATCGTATGGGGAGGGTGTGACAGGTATAAGCACCAATGAAGCGGCTTTGGTGGCTACTGCGGCAAGTCTGCCCGACTGGGGCGCACCATCTATCAAAACAATGTCATATTGTCCCTTGATGGCTTCTAAGTCCTTGGTTAGGGTTTCGCGGTCAAGCCCTACCACTGGCAACACTTCGCCCCCGCTGGCTTCGTTCCAGTCTCTAAGGCTTCCTTGCGGGTCACTATCCACCAATAACACGGATAAACCCGAACGCTTGAACGCTTCGCCTAAATTGCTTGTAAGTGTGGTTTTACCAACCCCGCCTTTTTGATTTAAGCAAGATATTACATGTGGCATAAAATCCCCTTTCTATTTAAATACAAAAATATTTTTGTATAAAGATAAATCCTAACATGTATTTTTCTACATTTGTATTTAAATATAAATGTAGAAAAATATTTTTGTATTTAGAACCCCTAGAAAAAACGGTATATTTTCGCCGTTTTCCCGAAGGGTAGGGCAGGGATGCCCGTATTTTAGGGGTTAAAAAACAGGGAAGTTTTATAGTTTGGTACTCGGTAGATACCAACTCTATAGCCACTCGCCTATTAAATTACCTGTTAAAACTGCGGGTTAGAGACCGTGTTCAGATCCTCTGTAAAAAAAACTTCGAGGATCTCCACACAGTCCGTAAACCCATAAGCCCATTACTTTTTTTATCACTTATAGCCACTAACCCATTTAAAGCCTTTTTGAAACTGCGGGTAGTTTCTGCGCCAAAACGGCGCGCGCTTCCTGTGTTTGATTTTCGCCATAAAAAACCGTCCTTGAATTTTTATCTTGTTAGCTGGCGGATG
>JAJRVW010000185.1 GCA_024277115.1 Calditrichota bacterium | reverse complement strand
TTGGATATGGAAATACTAAAAAATAAAACTGAACCGTGGGTCAAACTGGCGCGAGCGGTTTAAGTTCTGATTCCGCTACGCTTCATCAGAACTTAAACCGCTGGAAGAACAAAGTACACAACATTTAGGACTTGACTAATATAATCGACAATTTATCATAAGAGTACGATCAGGATTATGCTCAAGGTTAAGAGGTGAAATTAATTAGACAGTAAATCATTTAGAACCGGAAAAAAGATGATCCAAAAAATTCAATATTTTACATTTCTACTTTTTATTTTAGCTATTTCCTGCGGCAGTTCGCAGGAAAGCCAAAAAGGAAAAACGATGCACAAATATACCAATAAACTAATCAATGAAACCAGCCCGTACCTGCAACAACATGCGCATAACCCGGTGGATTGGTATCCCTGGGGCGAGGAGGCTTTTGAACAGGCACACAAAGAGGACAAGCCCATTTTCCTTAGTATTGGTTACTCATCTTGCCATTGGTGCCATGTAATGGAACACGAATCTTTTGAGAATGAGGAGATCGCGGAGCTGATGAATAAAAATTTTATTTGCATCAAGGTAGATCGCGAAGAGCGGCCTGATATTGACCAGGTTTATATGCAATATGTGCAAATGACCACGGGAAGCGGTGGTTGGCCGATGAGTGTTTTTTTAACGCTGGACCAAAAGCCATTTTATGGCGGAACCTATTTCCCGCCCGATGACCGTTATGGCAGGCCGGGATTTAAAAGGCTGCTTACGGCCATGAGCAATTTTTATCAAAATGATAAGGCCGAGCTTAAAAAGAACCTGGAAAAAGTTGAACGTGTGTTTATTGGCCAGGGAGAGGAAACGGCTGGAAATTTGGATGAAAAAGCGTTGCCGTTCCGTAAAGATTGGGATATGGCCCTTGCCCAGTTGGCGGATTATTATGAGCCTGTTTATGGCGGGATTGGCCGTGCGCCAAAATTTCCTGCTGTTAATGTGTTTTCATTGTTTTTAAGGGAATATAAAAATTCCGGTAAAACAAAATATCTGGAAATGGTGGAACACACCCTGCAAAATATGGCCAATGGCGGGATTTATGATCAGGTGGGCGGTGGTTTTGCGCGCTACTCGGTGGATGAAAAATGGTTGGTGCCGCATTTTGAAAAGATGTTGTACGATAATGGCCAGCTTATCCAGCTTTATTTAGACACCTATTTGGTGACGGGAAAAAAGTTTTACCTGAATATTGCCGAGGAAACTTTGGAGTTTACCCTGCGCGAGATGACCTCGGAGGAAGGCGGATTTTACAGCAGCCTGGATGCGGATAGCGAGGGGGAAGAAGGCAAGTTTTATGTGTGGGACAAAAAAGAGATTGATCTGTTGCTAGGCAAAGACGCTGAAATTTTTAATACCTTTTTGGGCGTGACGACATCCGGGAATTTTGAAGGCAAGAATATTTTAAATGTGGTGGGCAGCGTTGAGAAAATCTCAAAGAAGTTTAATAAACCGGCTACCGGGATTGAATCCATCTTAAAAAAGGGACGTGGGATTTTATTAAAAGAGCGGGAAAAACGAATACGTCCGGGATTGGATGATAAAGTGATCACATCCTGGAACGGGCTGATGCTTTCGGCTTTTGCGCGCGCCTACCAAATTACCCGCGACGAAAAATATAAAAATGTTATTGAAAAGAATGTTTTGTTTATAGAAAAAAGCTTGCTAAAAAACGGCAAATTGATGCGCACATATAAAAATGGTTCCGCTAAATATGACGCGTTTATCGAGGATTATGCCATTTTAACCAACGCGCTGCTCGATGCATACGAGGCGGTTTTTGATCCGCGTTATATTGCCCTGGCCATCCATTTGGCCGATTATGCCAACAGCCACTTTTGGGATGCGGAGAATGGCGGTTATTATACCGCTTCCGATCAGCAGGAAAAATTGATAAAGCGCATGAAGGACGATAGCGATAATTCCCTTCCGGCAGGTGGCGGAATGATGTTGATGAATAATCTGCGCCTTTTCTCTTACACGGAAAAACCGGGCTATTATGAGCTGAGTGAAAACATCTTAAAAAAATATGGCGCGCAGCTTACCCAAAATCCCTATGGCTATGGCAGTTATTTGGCAGGCCTGGATTTGCTTCTGGAAAAACCAAAGGAAATCCTGATCGCCAAAAATAAGGGGCAAAATATCGATACATTTTTAAATATTGTGTTTGGAATCTACCGCCCCAATAAGGTGGTAATGGTCCTTGAAGATGAAGCGGATTATTCGGCTTTAACCGCCTCGCTTATAGCGGGAAAGAAACCGATCGATGGAAAAACAACGGCCTACGTCTGCCAAAATTTTGCCTGTAGCCTGCCGGTTTTTTCGGAGGGGGAGTTAAAAAGACTATTGAGGAAGAGCCCATAAATATTTTTGGAAAAACAAGATTAAGCCCTTAAACTAAAATCCCCGACAATTAATTGCCGGGGTTAAAAAGAAACCTGTCTGCTGATGGTCTCGACCAAAAGATTTCAAAAGGCAGGTTTTCTTATTTTATCAAAGTCATTCGTTTAACATCGGTAAAAGATTTACCACTTTCTGTTTCGATCGCAGTTAGTTTATAAATATAAATACCGCTTGTTAGTCCTGTTCCATTAAAAACGATTTTTGAGGAACTTGCTTGATAAATTCGATTGGTTATCTCACGGACAAGCTTGCCTTGTAAGTTAAAAATCTCAATCTTTACATTGCTTTCTTTAGGTAGATCAAATCTGATAACTGTGGATGGATTAAATGGATTTGGTGTTGATGCATAGAGTTTAAATGCTACAGGTGTTGTTGAATTGTCTGCCAATAAACCACTTTTATTTAAACTACTTGCTGAAACGCATTTTGGTAAGGCATAATTAGACTCATTATTTGCTACATCAAAAGAAGTGATTTTGTAACAAACTTGTGTTGCAAATTTTCCCCCACCGATTGTAACTCCAGGGTCTGTGAAAGATGTCGTATTCTTATCGACACTTGTAAGAAAACCATAATTACCAGTGCCATATTTTACATAGATTTTATAGCCATTTAGATCAGGTTCAGTATTTGCTGTCCATGTTAATACCGGATTTTGACCTGTTGATCCACCTACTGAAAAATTCGTTGGTACTGCAGGAGGTGCAATTGCATAAAAAGCACTAACCCTCCCATACCCCATCTCATTATTCCATGTAGCATAAGTCTTTGAACCGTTTGTACTATAAGTATATCCTCCAACTTTTTCAGCGGAACTTGAAATAATTTCCCAAATATCTTGATTGGAGTAGTTGCTATTCTTAGAGAGGAGTAAACTGGCGATCCCTGCTATTTGTGGAGCAGCGTAAGATGTGCCGTCTCCTTCACCATAGCCATTATTTTTACGTGTACTCCAAATTTCAACGCCAGGTGCAACCACATCTAAATCTGAACCATAGTTTGAACCCCACTCTGAAGAAGAAACACGTTGGTCACTTTGAGAAGTGGCGCCAACAGCAAAAACATAGGGATTATTTGCTGGGTATAAAACACTTGAGTTATCATTATTTCCGGTTGCGCAGTCAATAAAAGTGCCATAAGTATTATAAGCGCTTTGTATTGCGGCATCAATAGCGGAAGAACTGCCAACAACGAGGCTCATTGTAATTATATCCGCTCCTTGCTGTGCAGCATAGAGAATAGCATCATCTAATATTGCCGCATTTGGATTATAATCACCAACACCAACAATCATTAAAGCTGCACCTTTGCTTGAGATTGACCATCCACCGGCGACCCCGGCGACCCCTGTATTGTTCTGGGTTAATGCCCCGGCAATTCCTGCAACATGTGTACCGTGAAAATAGGGGCCTACAACATCATTATCATCATTATTAAAGTCCCATCCAACAATATCATCTATTTTACCATTGCCATCATCATCCTTACCATTAAAATCAGCGCTATGCCATACAATGCCGTCCCCTCCAACATCTTCACCTGGGTTAACCCATATATTACCTTCAAGGTCTTCATGTAAAATATCCGTGCCACTATCTAAAATGGCTATAATAACATCCGAATCACCTGTCTCATAATCCCAGGCTTCAGGCGCATCTATATCCGCGCCAGTTGAACTATCGAGATGCCATTGATCTGAAAAGCGTGGATCATCAGGTGTACCAATATATTCGCCGGTGGTATTAACTTCGGCCACATCCACAAGACCGCTGTTAAGATAGTTTTGTACGATGGTCAAAGGATCTGAACCGGGTGAAAGAATTAAATCACTATATCCTAGGATATTTGTACGCATTGTAGATGTGCCTTGTGTAGTGTTAAAATTTTCTTTAGAGCTATAAGAAGTTGAAGTTTTAAATTTTACCGTTATCGTGCTTTCATCAACAAGATAGTTTATTCCGTTCTCCACCTGGTACCATTTATTATTGATCTGCTCATACTGCTTGCCATTTTGGGTTTGGCTGGCAAAAACCATCTTTAGGGATAAGATTAATATCAAAATAAAAGTATATCTCATTTTATTTCTCCTAATATTAAATATGTTTGGATTTATCCATCCATGGGGATAATTCCTTTTTTTTATACCTATGGCGGCTGTTTTATTAACATAGCTTCTCCTATTTCAGTAAAATAATTTTATGAAAGCGGTTTGTTCTCCCATCTGAAACGGACAAAATGTACACACCACTGCTTATAGTTATTTTTTCTACTCCAAGTCCATCCCATTCAATGGTATGAACGCCTGCATTGTATTTTGTCCGTGGATATGTTTTAATAATTTGCCCTGAAATTGAAAAAATAGATATAGACAAATCTAGAGGATTATTTACCTGAATCAGAAATTTAGTACTGATATTAAACGGATTTGGATAGTTTTTAAGAATATCAAATAGATGGGGAATAGTTTTGGGCGAGGATGGATAGCCTACTGAAGTCACTACATTTTTTCCCAACCAGACTCCGTCACCATGCGTTGCAAAATAGAAATCTTTCTCCGAGTATAATTTAAGTGCGCTTAAACGTGGATCATAATTTCCTGGTATTTCTTGGAATGTTTTAGTGTTCAAGTTTAAAATAAACGCACCTTTGTTTTTGGTAGTGGCAAGCATAGTATGTTCACCTACAAGATTATAGAGTGAACTCATATTGGATGAAATAGAATCAAACATGATTGTAAAGTTCTGTCCGCCATCTGCTGAAACCTGAATGTTATTTGACGTACAAACATAAACAGTATCTGAGCTGGTTGAGGACAGCACAATTTCTTTAACCAAGCCTGGATCGCTGATTTTCTCCCAGTTTTCCCCAAGATCAACACTTTTATATAAACCGTGGTTAAGCTGATTATAATCTGTTCCGAAATAAACGAGACTGTCGTTCGTTTGGCTAAACTTTATATCTTTAATACGAAAAGATCCTTGATCAGGAGAAAAAGATGTAATCAAATTTAAGCCAAGATCAAGGCTTTTTTTTACTGTCGAGGGATAAACTCCTACAAATATTACATTATTTAATTTAGGATGTATTTCTACTTCTGATATACTTTTTCCTGTATATAATAATAATGAAAAGGAATCACCTCCATCAATACTTTTTACCAGGCTATCCGCACTAATATAAAGTGTATCTGGGTGTTTTTTATCTAAAGCAATGGCATTTACGTTCATTAAACTTAAACGCTGCCAGCTTTGTCCACTGTTTTCTGTTTTCCATAAGCCGTTTTCCCCGCCCGCGTAAGCGATATTTGGGGATTGGGGATTTACCGCTATGTCATTTATATAACTGTTAATCATACCATTTTCTTTTAAAACATAATTTGCGCCACCATTGACAGATTTGAACAAACCTGCCTGCGTTCCGATATATATGGTCATTGGATTATGTGGGCTGATTAGAAAAGAATTGAGGGAAGATGTTTCGCCCCTGAGTTCACCAAAATCAGAGATGAGTGGTTGGGAATCCCAGGATAAGCCGGTATCAGTGCTTATCCATAATTTGCTTTGATCCTGCCTGTAAACATAAATATGACCGTTTATATCTTCTTCGATGGCAGAAATATTATCCCAGAATTCACCTTCGGGGAAAATATTCCAATTCTGTCCGCCATCGGTACTGTGCATCAATACATTGTCTTCAAACCCGGTATCAACAATAGCCAAAATATGCACAGGCCCATCCCCTATCAGTAGCAACCTATCAAAACCCAATTGCTGATTTATAAGCTGCCATGATTCACTGGCGTCGACACTTAAAAAAAGTGAGCGGCCAACACTTACGAATATACTGTCAGAATTAGAAGGAACGTGTTGGATGTCTTTTACAACATTTCCAAATCCACTACTATCCTTAACCTGTTCCACTACCGAAAAATTAGCACCTCCATCAATACTTTTATACAAACCATATTCTATGCTATTTAGCCCACATAATATATTTGATGGATTCCCAGGTGCTATCCAGAATACAGTAACATTGGCGCTGTCCGGCAAACCGGAACTGTTTTGCCATGAGAATCCTTGATCCTTTGAAAATGCGATCCCGCCACCCTTCAATCCTGCATAGATGAATTGTGGGTTATCGGGCCGAACGGCAATTGTTGTTACAGGATAATGATCACCAAACCACCATGAAGGTAAGGTAGGCGATCCGATGGCGACACTTTGCCATTGTGGTAGACCGTTGTTTATCAAAAACCAGCTTTCTCCGGAATCAACAGACTTATAAATTCCCTTGCCATAAGTTCCAGCATATATGATTGTTGAATCTGAAGGGTCAGATGCAATTGAAGTTATCTTTGCCCCAAACGGCCCATTATTCGTCCAGGTTTGTGAATAAACATGCGTGAAAATAAAAAGAACAATAAAACTGATTATTAGTCTCATCCTTCATTTCTCCATTAAGAAACATTGAACCATGTTTAAAGTTGGTGGGTAGGAAAATGGTTTAACAAAACACTAAAAGATCAAGGGTGCCGGTTTAACAAAACAGGACAATATTTCCCCCTTTGTTAATAACTTTGCTTCCCCCTCAAGAACTACAAAGTATAAATTTTTATTTGCTTCTTATTGCCGAATATACGAAAAAAAAAAACGAAATGCAATTATTTTACGGTAGGCCTGGTTTTTTGTGGTTCTATGTGGTTTAGTGAGGACTGTTAAATCCGCTCCCCATTCATGATCTTAGAATTGCCAATGTACATTGCCCAGCCATCAATAAATAACTGCCGGTGTTTCGTTTTAAATTAAAAACTTTAACAAAGTGACTTACCGCACTCAATTCCTTGGCGTATAGGCCGAAATAGCTTTTAGGACTTGGGTACGGTCGTCACGTTTTCAGCTTCAAATTGTGATAAACTATTTCCCCGCTCCTTAATAATATCAATTTTTGTTTACAACCCATATTTGCGGAGATGGCCAATTATGCAAATTGCTGATAAATCCAACTTTTTTAAAACACTGCTAATCCTGGTAATATTACCCCTGTTTTTATTTGCGGGCGAGTGGCACACGGTAAGCGAGCAACCGGGCGCAGGCGCCGTTAATGCACTTACAAGCCGCGATTTTAACCAGTTTTTTGGTGTGGGCGATAAAGGACGCTTTTATCGTGGATATGATTCCGGCAGGTATTGGGAGTACCTGGATACGCCGACCAATGTACCGTTAAATGATATAACTTTGTTTTTTGGCTCGTTCAGTGATGTTCTGATAGCGGTTGGTAAAAATGGCCAGATTATCCGATCGGAAGATTTAGGCAATAGTTGGACCCTTATTGATACCGTGACAAACATAAACTTCAACACGGTAGAGTTTGATCTTAACAATAATCTGGTTTGGATTGGCGGGGATAACGGGGAGCTTTATAACTCCAACGATTATGGCATTACCTGGGTGCGGGTCGTCCTTGAGAATGACAACCTGGATATACAAGATATGGTTTCGGATTATGACGGTTTATTTCTTGCCGGGATAAAAAATGACACTTCTTTTGTACATACTATCCAGTCTTTTCAACCGTATGTACAATTTGCTGCCGGCGACACAATCCCCGATGTTTTGGTTAAAGACCTCACCTATTCGCAGAGTGTACTTTATATTACGGGCAATGAAGTCGGGACAAACAATGCGCGCCTGTTTTCACGGTTTAGCTCATTGGGAATGTTGGATTTCTTGACGGATGAATTTACAGGCTCGTCGGTAAATATCACAGGGATGGATATATTCAACTTTTTTGGGGCGGATCAAAAACAAAAAGCGGCGGCCCCAATCGATATAATGTGGATTACTACGGATATTGGCGAGATTTGGGAGTCGCGTGATTTGGGCAAAACATGGCAAACCGTTTATGTCGATCCACAAAGCCGTCCATTGAATACGGTTTTAACAGGCTCCGGTTTTCAATTGGAACTTGGCCAGGCGCTTGTTGGCGGGGCGGATGACCTTTTCCTTAAATATAGTTTTGAACTGCTTTTTGTTGCGCCCTATATAAATGATCAGCTCAATTAT
>JAJRVW010000184.1 GCA_024277115.1 Calditrichota bacterium | reverse complement strand
TATCTGTTTTATTGTAAGCAGAAAAAAAAATACAAGTATTCCTCAATGAAGCATGCTATTGCCGCCATCCGTTTTATGTACCTTGAAGTTTTGCAAAAACCCGTTCCGGAATGCCTGAACATAAAAATGAAAAAACCGCAAACCCTGCCCGCCGTTCTATCAAAAGAGGAAGTCAGCAAATTGTTCAGGGTAACTTCCAATTTAAAACACAAAACTATCTTGCTTTTAATTTACTCCACCGGCCTGCGGCCGGGCGAATTACTTAATCTTAAAATTGGCGATATTGATTCCCAAAGGCTTAAAATACATGTGCGACAGGCCAAAGGTAAAAAAGACCGCTATGTGGTATTATCGGAAAAGATGGTTGCCCTGCTCCGTGAATATTATAAAGCATACAAACCTAAGGATTACTTAATCGAAGGGGCCAAAGGCGGGCGCTATTCCGATAAAAGCGTACAAAGCGTAATGAAGCAAGCCCTTAAAAAAGCAGGTATCCGCAAGAAGGCTACCGTGCATACGCTGCGTCATAGTTTTGCAACACACCTGTTGGACGATGGCACCGATATCCGTTTTATTCAAGAACTGCTTGGCCATGTACGCCTGGAAACTACGCAAATCTACACACACGTCTCCACCCGCTCCATCGATAAAATAAAAAGCCCTGCCGATTCCCTCGATATTTGATTGCTGTTTAGTGATTCAATAGCTTTGTTGCTATAAGATAACCAATCTGAAATATACAAAGTGACCCAATCGTTTAAATATTTTCACTGGCTAAACCAAAATAAAAAGAGGGCCCTTCTTTTCGCTTTTCTCCTTCTTCTTTCGTCTTTTGCCTTCTGGCCAACAGGCCAGGTTTTCCCCGATGATTACTCCACCATCATCTATGACCGCCACGGCAAAATGCTCTCTGTCTTTCTCAACCGGCGCGAACAATGGCATTTCCCGCCACAGGATGCGCTGGCCGTCCCGCAAAAACTAAAAACCTGTGTCACCCAATTTGAGGACCGTTATTTTGATTATCATCCCGGCATAAACCCCGTTGCCCTGGCGCGCGCGGCCTGGCAAAATATAATGGCGGGCGAAATAATCAGCGGGGCAAGCACCATCACCATGCAGGTGGCGCGCATTGCCAACCCTAAACCCCGTACTTTTTTTAACAAGTTAAAAGAGATGTTTTTTGCCGTTCGCCTGGAATTGTGGCGCTCCAAAAATCAAATCTTAAAAATGTATTTAAACCACGCGCCCTATGGCGGAAATACAGTGGGCTACCGCGCGGCAAGTTGGCGTTATTTTGGCAAGGAACCGACTGCGCTCACCTGGGCCGAGGCGGCGACTTTGGCTGTTCTGCCCAACGCACCGGGGCTGATCTCGCCACAAGCCAATCCGCAAAAATTATTGGCCAAACGCAACCGGCTACTGCAAAAATTAAAAGATCAAAATATAATTTCTTTGCAGGATTTGAATTTGGCCCGCCTGGAAAAAATCCCTCAAAATGTTTTTGATTTGCCCTTCGAAGCGCCGCATTTTTCCACGGCTATCCGGCTAAGTTTAGTGGGGCAGGGCAGGCAAATTTACAGCCGCATAGACCTAACCCTTCAAAATAGGGCGGAGGAGATAATTGCCCAACATGCCACTTATCTGCAAAAGCAGGGTGTGGCCAATGTGGCGGCGCTTATCTGCAATACACAAACGGGGGAGATTATTGCTTATGTGGGCTCGCAAAATTTTTGGGACAAGGAAAATAACGGGATGGTCGACGGTGTGCGTGCGGCGCGTTCGTCCGGCTCCATCTTAAAGCCGCTTTTATACGCGCTAAGTATGGACGACGGGCTGATTTTACCCTCCACAAAAATGCGTGACATCCCTACTTTTTACGGCCCTTTTTCGCCCTCCAATGCCGATGAAAAATTTCGTGGCGTGGTGACGGCCCAAACGGCGCTGGTGCATTCGCTTAATATCCCGGCGGTGCGTTTGTTAAATACTTTTGGTTATGCCGATTTTTACGAATATCTGAAATTGGCAGGACTCAGGCACCTTTTTCGCCGTGCGGACGATTATGGTTTGCCACTGATTCTCGGTGGCGCTGAGGTCACTTTATGGGAGATGGCGCAGATGTACCGCGGTCTGGCGCTTGGCGGCATTTTTAGCGATCTTCATACAACCGTCCGGGACTCGTTGGAGCAAGGGAAAAAGACTGCCGGGCTGCCTGTCATTCTGAACGCAGTGCAGCGTAGGGAAGAATCTCAAATCAGAGGGGGTTCTTCACTCCACTCTGTTCCGCTCAGAATGACAGGTGGACAAGAACAAATAATCTCCGGAGGTGCGGCATACTTAACCCTGCAAATGCTTAAAGAACTCCACCGTCCCGGCTCGGAATATTACTGGCAGCAATATCAAAATCAATGGCCACTTGCCTGGAAAACGGGCACAAGTTACGGCCAGCGTGATGCCTGGGCAATCGGTACAAGCCCGCAATGGACCATTGCCGTTTGGGTTGGCAATTTTTACGGGGAAGGCAACCCGGAGTTGGCCGGTTCCCGCAGTGCCGGCCCGATCCTTTTTGATCTTTTTAATATGCTGCCCAAAGATAAATCTCTGCGCTGGTTTGAACGTCCGGAAAGCGAACTGGCCAATGCGAAGCTGTGCAGTTGGAGTGGATATTTAGCAACAGAGCATTGCCCCGATCCTGTTATTGCCGATGCGCCGCGCCTGATGAAAACCATGCGGCTCTGCCCGTGGCACCGCACGCTATTTGTGGACGATCAGGAAAAATATGAAGTTTGCTCGCTTTGTTGGCAAGAGGGCAAGTATCATAAAGTGAAGCGCCTGGTTTTACCCGCGGATATAAACCAATATTTGCGTAGGCAAGGGCAGCTGGTCGATAAAATTCCACCGCATAACCCGACATGCCCGGCAGAGCTATCGGCCGCAGTGCTTGAAATTGTTTACCCGACTGAAAAAGCACATATCTGGGTTCCGCGTGATTATGACGGCCGGTACCAGAAAATCACTGTCCGCGCCGCGCACCGCCAGGCAGGCATAAAAATATTTTGGTACCTCGATGGTTTTTACATGGACGAGACCATCGAAAAGCATGTAAAAAGCCTGACTTTGGAAAATGGTTGGCACCGCTTGGTACTTGTGGATGAAAATGGCCGCCGTGCGGAGCGGATGTTTTTTAGTGGGAAGAATTGAGGGGAAAGTTTTTATTTATTCTTTTGTTTAGAATGGCTAACTTAAAGGGATTAAACTCTATCAAATAAGAAGAGAAGAACTATGGGCTATTTAAATTATATTTCTAATGATAATATTGAGAAAATAATCAAAGATATCTTAGATATAGGGATCAAGAGAAAAAGGGAAGCAGAAAAAAAATTCACGAAAAATGTTATTGACCCTTTTGGTTCAATCTTTGACGCTGCTGTCTCTGACATTGATCATAAAACATGGAAAATATCGGAAACGGTAAGGCAGTGCCAAAAAACCCTTCAAAACCATGTTGGGGCCCTACATCAAAAAATGTTGGGTAAAGTAGATCGCTGGGAAGACCTTGGCACAGGGTCGGTTGTTGACTTGATTTGCAAAGAAAAGAAAATTATTGCAGAAGTTAAAAATAAATATAATACAGTTTCCGCAGGAAGCCTTGCAAGTGAGTATTACTCCCTTGAAAGACTAGTGATGCCAAAATCGAGCAAGTATCAGGGCTATATATCTTACTTTGTTACAATCATCCCCAAAAAGCCAGAACGGTTTAATCATCTTTTTACGCCATCAGATAAAGATAAAGGGGCAAAATGTCCTGCTAATGAGTTTATCAGAACTATAGATGGTGCAAGTTTCTATACGCTGGTTACTGGCCAGGAATCGGCATTGTCAGATTTTTATACCGCTTTGCCAACTATAATTGAAAATATTTTTGAAAGGTATTATAAGCAACCCGGGTTTAAGATCGCAGATAAAGAAGAATTTTCAAAGTACTTTGACCTTGCTTATAAGAAATAATTAAAAGATTAATTTATTGAAGGGTATTTTTCCTTTTTAAATTTGGGTATGATTTATAAACACCATTCAAAAATTTAATAATCGAGTATCCTATTTCTTTTGCAAGGTTTACAGGGACGGCATTTCCAATTTGTTTATACTGTTGGTTAACCGAACCGGCAAAATCCCATTTATCCGGAAAAGTTTGAATGCGGGCATACTCTTTGACCGTGAAAGGCCTTGTCTCGTCAGGGTGGCAGCGTTCGGTTTGCTTTTGCGCCGGGCTGCATGTTAAAGTTAAGCTTGGCTCGTCCCAACTAATCCGTCTTGCCATTCCTGTTTTGCCACCGCCCAGATAATAGCTTTTCATCATATACTCTTTTTGGGTCTCAGCAGGCAAGTCCCGCCAGTAACCGCCCGGGGGGACCATCTCCAGGATTTCTTTTTTTCTTTTTGGATATTTTGTCCCGGGGGATTTGGGAACATCTGATGGGTAGAGCTCGCCTTTTTTTAATGCATCTTTAAGGTTGTAAATTTTTTTATAGGGCTTGGGATAATCGAAATCTACGGCAATATCTTTTCTTATCCCAACTAGGACTAACCGTTCCCTTTTTTGAGGTACTTTGTAAAAAATAGCCTTTAATACTTTAGGATCAAGAACCCTGTACCCAAGTTCGTCAAGAATTGAAACCATACCTTTTAAGGTCCGCCCATTATCATGGCTGATAAGGCCCCGGACATTTTCGCCTACACAAATTAAAGGTTTAACTTCGTCTACGACCCGTGCAAATTCATAAAACAACGTCCCCCTGGCATCTTTAAAGCCAAGTTTATTTCCGGCATAGCTAAATGCCTGGCATGGAAAACCTCCGGTCACAACGTCTATTTTGTTTTTATAGTTTTTAAAATTAATATTTTTAATATCGTCTTCAATGACATTCCAATTAGGCCTATTATTTCGCAGGGTTTTGGCGGCCCAATGATCAATTTCGTTTAGTGCGGCACATTTAAGGCCAGCTTCTTCAAGGCCGATTGCCAATCCACCCGCTCCGGCAAAAAGTTCAATAACATTATATTCATTTTCTGGCTCAACTTTATTATCTTTGTGCCCGGGATTAAACAAGAAATCTAATTCATCAAACATCGATAGCTGGTCTCTGCGGTATACACGATAATTACTGATCGGCTCCCTTACTGCGGGGAATTTGCCGTTGTTGTCCCAGCGCCTTAATGTTTCTTTACTTTTCCCTAAAAGGTCGGAAACTTCAGATAATGTGTAGTATTCTTTCATTATACCCATATTGTTAAACATTGTACATGGTTATTAATTTAAACCAAGCGGTTTTTTGTTGCAAATAGATATTTGATTTGTTTAAATGAAATATGCATAAGGCAAACAATGGTTAAATATGAAGACGAGAAAACAATTAAAGTGCCCCGGTTTAGTGATGTAGAGGGGTTTTATACGACAAAATCCCGTTCAAAGCTAATGGCCAGGATAAAAGGTAAAAACACGCAGCCGGAACTCCTGTTTAGAAAAGAACTATGGAAAAGGGGAATTAGGTACCGGATTGATTATAAAAAACTACCGGGAAAACCAGATATTGTGAATAAAAAATATAAACTTGTCATTTTTATCGACGGAGGGTTTTGGCATGGTTTTAACTGGCAGGAAAAAAAGAATAAGATCAAAGCAAACAGGGGGTTCTGGATTCCTAAAATTGAAAGGAATATGCAGAGGGACAGACAGAATAATAAAAAATTAGAGGAACTGGGATATAAGGTTTTTAGGTTTTGGGAGCATGAGATAAAAAAAGAGTTGGATACATGTCTCGACCAAGTGGCGAATTATATTGAAGGAAAGAAAAACACGATGCAATAAAGCTTATGAAAAAAACTCAGTTCACCTTCTTTATGTCGCTCAAAAAATTCAACTTTCCTTTTCTAAGTATTTTTTTATATATTTAACGCTTTATTTTTCCAGCTTCACAACTCATCAAAATTTATAACACAAATGATTCTTTAAAGAACCCGGCAAGCGAAATCCCTTTATTGCCCGGTTATTATAAAACAGGTGGAAAATTCAATTTGGATGGCCCAACTTTAACAAAGGATGTTTTATGAGTACAGAACGTGGCGAATTTTCTTCGCGGATTGGCTTTGTAATGGCAGCGGCAGG
>JAJRVW010000183.1 GCA_024277115.1 Calditrichota bacterium | reverse complement strand
TTCTTTCACTAATCCTATATTTTGATTTTCTCTTTTTGCCATGTTTTTTCCTTTGTTTTTTTGGTCAAACTAAATTTAGGAAGGACATGGCAATTTTTCACATATTTGCCTTTTTACACAAATTTAAGGACGCAATCAAGTTTTGTTTGTTATTTCAATAATTATAGTTTAAAACTATGGACTTTAGTCCAAGACTTTTAGTGTTTGTAAACTTTTTAGGGTTATAAAGTTCCACAATAATACCTAAACCAAATATCCCGCCGCAGTAGGACAAAACCAAAAATACAATAACAGCCCTTTTTGACGCAAAAGCGTTAAACACAGTCACCCTTTTTCAGGATTCTTCAGGTAAAAAAGAAAACTATAAATCCATAAAACGCCTGAGCCCATGTTGTTCAAGGCTTTTAAAAAAGTTGTTCCATATAGGGCCAGGATTCAAAAATTATTGGCCCGATAGTTTACCGAGTAAAAAATCCTTCCTTATAAAGAAATGACCGGACTTATTTCTATGAGACTAACATTGACTTATGTTTTGTGTAAAAATGAAATTCCTTTCAGTTTTAAAATTATCGGACGAACAATAGGCTCTTTATTGTAAAAAATCTATCTGGAATGGGTTTAAAATATTTAAACCCATCATTTACACGGAGGTTATATGCGCAAACTTTTTACTTTTTTATTCTTTCTAATTTCTTTCCTTCCATTATCGGCACAGCTAAAGGTAGATGAAGCGCCCAATCCAATTCCGGACGAGCTTTCAGTCTTTGGGCCGGCTACATCCAATTTTTTAACGTCACAGAGTTCAGAAAATTATTTCCGGGTGAATGACCTCACCGGATCGGCGTCCAAGGGCGATGTACGCACAGCGCTATCCGCAAAGAATATCAGTCTTTTTGTATGGGAAGATTATCGTTCTGGCGAACAGAGTATTTATGGGCAGCTTGTTGCGGCTGATGGCTCAAATTTGGGTGAAAATTTTAAAATTTCACAAGGCCCGAATGATTTTACTTATACGCGCGATCCGTTTGTTACATGCAATGCCAACGATCAATTTCTTGTTGTGTGGACAGATTCCCGCAGCGGCACCTATACCTATGGCCAGCTTATAAAAGACGATGGTACTTTTGTTGGCGAGAATTTTAATTTTAATGACGAGGGTAATTATGCGGCCCAGTTTTACCCGTCCGCAACAAGTAACGGAAGCGAATATCTTGTTATATGGTCCGATACGCGGTTTGGTTATAATTATGATGTTTTTGGCCAATTGGTTGACTCGGCCGGTGCATTGATTGATAGTAATTTTGTAATAAACGATAGCCTGCAGGAAGGACGTAAATTTTATCCACGTGGCGCATTGGATAAAGATTTAAATATTGCGGCCGTTTGGTATGAATTGGTCGATGGAAAATATATCAGCCGCTATGCGCAAAGAAACGATAATTATGAGCTCGTCCGAAAAGAGCACAGCTTGGCCGATGACTCCACGGTCATCCGCAGTTATACGCCCGATGTTGCCTACTGCGATACGGGGTTTGTAGCCGTTTGGTATGATGGACGTAGTAATAATTATACTGCTTTTGGCCAGTTTTATGACAGGAGCGGCAATGCAGTCGATTCAAATTTTGCGGTTGGAACATCAACCAATTATGCGCAATATTATCCAACGCTTGCCAATCTTGGCAATAGTAAATTTTTGATAAGCTGGCGGGAAGTTGTTGGGCTTAATACTTTTGTAAAAGCCCGGGTTTATTCCGGGATGGCAGCTGTGGACAGTGGATTTGTCATTTCTGGTGAGGACGATTTGGGCCTGAAATACTATCCGCAAAGCCGGGGAAATGCCAACGGGGCATTCTCTAACGTTTGGCTTGAAGTACCCCGAAACGGAAAGTATGAATATAATGTTTACGGTAATGTGTTTTCCGGTCCCGAAAATATTTTATGGGAGAGCAGGATGATCAATGATGATGTGAACTCCGGCTCCCAAACTTATTCGGATATTGCCGTATTTGAAGACGGAAGTTATGTTGTTTCCTGGACCGGGAGGGATAAAAACCTTTCCAGCGTCTTTTTTCAAAGATTTGATAATGCGGGCACACCCATTGATTCCAACCAGGTTGTACCTCGCACATCTACCAAGCTCAATCCGGAAATTGCAGCGGGCCCAAACAAAACATTCATGATTTCATGGCGTGAATATAGTTTTGGAAATTATAATATACATGGCGTCCTTTATAATTGGGATGGCGATACTTTAAAAGCGCCATTTTTAATTTCAAATAACGAACGGACCGGGCATCGTTATTTTAATAACCTTACCTCGGATGGTGAAAAGTTTTTTCTCTCGAGTTGGAGCCAATATACAAACGGGGCATACAGGATTTATAGTCAATTAATGGATGCCGATGCAAACCTTGTTGGGGAAAACATAGCCATTTCTACTGATTCCCTCTCGAATAATTATTACCCCGATGCTGTTGTTGATACAAGCGGCGCTTTTGCAGTTGTCTGGTATACAAACGGCGGCGGCGTATATCGTGCGTTGATGCAGCGCGTTGGTTCGGATGGACAGGCGATTGATACGAACAGGGTTGCATATACTGATTATGATGTTTCTTACCGGCAATACAATCCCGCCATTGCACTTAATAAAGCGGGTGATGCGGTAATCGTAACCCGTGAAGGCCGTCCATCGTATAATGTTTATTATCAAAAGTATAAAAACTTTTTATCTAAAGATAATTTTGTTGCCGTGGATTCGAGTATGGCGCTCCAGCCGGATGTAGCCCTTTATGCAAGTTACCCTGAAGTGGCGCTGGATGAGGCGGGCAATTTTGTTGTAGCCTGGTTTGGATATAATGGCCAGGAATTAAATAATGTTTATATGATGCCGGTTTTTTCGGATACGTCCAAACACAGCAGTCCAATTCTTGTACAAAGTGAAACGTACGGGCAGCAGCAGTATATTAATATCTCTTTAAAAAATGGTAACGCGTACACAACCTGGTACAGCAACCATGAGCTTGGCTACGGTTATAATATTTATGCTTCGGTCATGGCGATTGATGGTTTGGTTTCCGCGATTGATGATGATGCCGTTAATCCCGATGCTTTTAAACTTTATGCCAATTATCCCAATCCGTTTAACCCGGTTACGCGTATAAAATACAATCTTAAAAGCGCTTCAAAAGTTACTCTAAAATTATATGATGTTGCCGGACGCCTTATCCGTACGCTTGTAAATAAAAAACAGCTCGCCGGTACACACCATTATGATCTGAATGCGGGCAACCTGGCCAGTGGTTTGTATTTTTATACTTTACACACTGCCAACGGCTTTACCCAAACCCGTAAAATGGTTTTATTGAAGTGAAGCGTCCTGAAAAAGGTTGACTGTTTTTAACGCTTTTTAATGTGTTTTTTACATTAAAAAGGGCTGTTCTTGTTCTTGTTTTTCAGCAGCGCTGCTGAAATTTTTTTTCGGGTAATACGCCTTCCATTTTCGCTG
>JAJRVW010000182.1 GCA_024277115.1 Calditrichota bacterium | reverse complement strand
TTGGATATGGAAATACTAAAAAATAAAACTGAACCGTGGGTCAAACTGGCGCGAGCGGTTTAAGTTCTGATTCCGCTACGCTTCATCAGAACTTAAACCGCTGGAAGAACAAAGTACACAACATTTAGGACTTGACTATAATAGCGGTACAACTTCAATTATAGAAGATAATTCGATCATTGAGAACAACATTTTTTATCAAAATCTAAAAACGGAAGAACCCAGCTCTGATCTTTATGTTAATACTTATAATACTAAATACAACTGCTTTGATAATAACGACAATACAGGTGCCCCGGCCAATGGGGAGAATGGTAATATTTGGGCAGACCCACTATTTGTAGATAGCCCTAACAACGATTTTCATTTAACAACCACCTCGCCCTGTATAGATGCAGGCGATCCAACCAGTGATCACTCAAACGAACCACAACCAAGCATTAATATTAATATGGGCGCTTATGGAAATACAACAGAAGCTACCATGAACACATTATGGATCCGTGACATGGACGTGACTGGTGATGTTAGCGTGGGTGCAAACACAACTTTAAATATCCAACCTGGGATCACACTAACTTTCGCTCAAAACAATTCGTTAATTATTGACGGGGCACTAAATATATACGGCACTTCGTCCAACCCGGTAACGTTCACCCGGCCAAACGGCACAACAAATTTATGGAACGGAATACAGGTTAATGGCAATGCAACAATCGATCATGCCATTATTGAACACGCACAAAAAGGCATTCAATTTTATGTCGGTTCAAACGGAACGGTCTCAAATTCAGATATTCGCGATAACACTTATGGCGTTTATATAAAAGATACAACTGCCCCACTGGTTTCCAATTGTCAGGTTTATGATAATACCAGCTATGGTTTTTATGTTTATAATTCAAATTCTTCATCTAATAATTTAGAGATAAAGAACAACACAATCCATGATAACAACTATTGCGGTATTCACCTTTCAGGTTCGACACCCTTAATCACAGATAATGAGATTTTCAACCATACTTATGGCATAATTGCAGTTTCAAACTCTTCTGCATATCTTGGAGACTATGATACATACGGCAATAACATTGTTCATAATAATAATTACGGATTGGCCGCCAGCGTCAGTAATCCATTTCTTGGGGAAGAAACATGTACGGTCCATGGGGGTAACAACCAATTCTCATCGAACACCACCAACCAAATCCGTGCACTAAACAATAGCTATGTTCAGGCCGAACTTAATTGGTGGGGCTCCAATCCTCCACAAAGTTCCAAGTTTTATACATCAGGGGGGGCATCCATAGATTATACGCCATGGCTCAATTCTGTACCGGGCGGCAGTATGATGGCCTTAGGCTCTCCTGAAACCGCATTATTTGAAAACGCTTTTAACGCGACAGAGAAAGTGTGGGCAAAGAAAAAAAGTATAAATTATATGGAGTTTTTCAATCCCAAATGGCCACTTGACCGCCAATTGGTTTTTGCACGGGATATAATGTGGCTGGGCGATATTGTAAGCAGTCAGACGATTTGTAAAAATATTATCGACACCTTTCCGGAATCTTCCCTTGCCTTTTTTGCCTTGGATATTTTATGGCAATCGAGCCGTAAAGCCGTAAAAGCAGGAGCCCAGGATTTTGAATCATTTAAAAAATATGTTCATGGCCTTTCTGTTAAAAAAGACAAAAAAGACATATATGGTTATGCAGAACTTTTATCTGCCGGTTTTGAAACCAATAAATCAGTTGCCACCGCAAGTGACAATGTCTATACAAAATATAAAGGCTCCATTCTGCCAAAAATCGCCCTTTATAAAAAATTCATGTACTATCTTAATGACCTAAACGACCTATCAAAAGCAAAAGAAACAGCAGATCAATTAGAACGGGAATTCCCAAATTCATTAGAAGCAAATTCTGCATCCATACATTTTCAGGATGAAAACTCCACTCTGCAAAAATCAACAACCACAGAAAAACAAAATATTGATATAGAATCGGTTTTACCAAATAAATACGGGCTTTCCGCAAATTACCCCAACCCGTTTAACCCGAGTACATCTGTAGAATTTGCATTGCCTAAACAATCAAAAGTTGATATAATTGTTTATAATTCTTTGGGGCAGTTTATAAACAAAGTTACTTATGGCTCACTTCCTGCCGGGTATCATACCTATAAATGGGAGGCAAAAAATATTAATAAGACAGCTTTACCAAGCGGTTTGTATTTTCTTCACTTTACGGCCCAATCCTTAACAGCAGGGCAGGAAGTTTATAACAAATCCGTTAAAATGCTGTTAATCCGTTGATGATTTTAATAAAAATAAGACAGGGGCATTTAATTGTCCCTGTCATATTTTTCCTCTTTTCGCAAGCTTTTTGTGAGCATCCTGACAGTACTCTGCAAAAAATAGAGCTTAGGAAAAACTATTTTAATCCAGCATCAGAAAAGTTTGATATTGATTTTAAACTTCTTATTTCAATTGTTTTTACTGAACGAACACAAAATGTTGATTGGAAAGATAAAGCCCTCGATGTTCCTATGGCAATGGCAGGTTACAATAGTTCTGTGGGCTTTTGTCAGGTAAAGATAAAAACCGCCTATTGGATTGAAACACAATTAAACGATTCAAGCAGTATATTTTATCCCGGCGAAAAATATGTTGGTTTACTAAAATTAAGTACATCAACAAAGGAACTTTTAACAAAACTTGAAGCTGATTCCCTTAATATTTTATACGCGGCAGCCTATCTGCGGATCATCCAAAATTATTGGGATAAACAAGGTTTTAATATTGATAACCAACCGGATATTCTCGGTACGCTTTACTCTATAGGCATGTTTGGCGATGACGGGAAGGCAAGAAAGCCACACGCAAAGCCAAAGGCAAATTGGTTCGGGGAGAAGGTAAAATCGTCATTTGGTATTTTCAACCCACTTTTTAAAAACACAAAACTTTAATAGTTTGGGCTAAATAATAAATCGTCTAAAATCGGGGGCGTTGCTAACTAAAGCATTAAGCAGGAATTTAAACGCGGGGCATGTTTTGGCAATTTGATCTCTTATGCAGCGTTTAAATCCTCTTATGCTCGACACGTTATACGCTTTGAAAAGCAGGTAATGAAAATTAGAAAATCTCATACATGACACTTGACTACATTTCAGATAAAGAAAGTTATGAGAACCAAAAATCGAGGTTTCTCACACTATTTACCGACAAACTGGATTTTCATGAAAATGTTTTTAGAAAGGAATTTAAATATTTTTTAGCATTCGAATTTGATTTTATACATCATCCCAACTTTTTTGAAGGTTTAAAGTACTATTTAAAATTTCAAAAGTTGAATTGTTTTACCTATTTTACAATGAAACCTTCACCTGAAAAATATTTTTACAAGCACTTTAAAAAATACAGCATTGGATTAATACCAAGAGAAACAACAGATGTTGAATTGAATGAATTTTTAATGCGAAATCCAGGAAGTAGCCCTGCGGATGCACTCGCAATTAATTCACAGGAGATCGCTTTGTTTTCTGAATCGGATAACTGGGGAATTGTAGCGTCAAAAGATTTGGAAATTGGATTAATTGGTCTTATTTCTAAGGAGGAAAGAACAGCTTTTTTATCTTCTTTTGGTGTTGATACAGATATGTTTATGGAAGTGAAAGATCAAGTTGAAATTCTTAATGAGATAATAAGTTTTAATGAAACTCAAAAATTAAGATACCTTAGTTTGATTGAAAATTGCAAGAATAGTGATTAGTAAAATATGCTTCGTAAATGGCGTATAACAAAATGTTCAACACGGAATTTTACACGCGGAGCATGATCTCAGTTTGAAAGTTTTTCCAGTGTAAAATCCGGTTAACATTCGGTCGTTAGCTACTTAACGGAATAGGATAAATCAAATGTTTCAAAAAATATTTCTAATAACTTACTCCTTACAAAAAACATTTTACTGGCCTGTCTGGTTTGGGTAAGTTTCTTTAAAAAAACCAGAAATATATAAAGGAACCCTTAAATGAAAAACATTATTTCAACATTATTTATTTTAACAGTTCTTTTAACGATAACACATTGTAGTGAAGAACCGACTAAACCAAAACCACCTGTTCCGCAAACCCGGGACACGATAACCGTAAGCATTGAACAGGTAACACACAGAAGTGTATCGCTGCGCTTAACGAGAAAACTCAAAGTGAAAAGTGGCCGCTACGTTTTGAACCGCATAAGCAAGC